>JAZULH010000027.1:0-6683 GCA_045602985.1 Acutalibacteraceae bacterium
TACTAAAAAGTTCGGTTTTGTAAATCCTTCGTGCCCGACCGGTGTTGCACCGTCAGATTTAAAAAGAATTTTACCACACAAGGTTACAGAAACTATTGCTGGTGCAATAAATGATTTTGATAAAAAACTAAATGGTTTCAATCTTTATGATGCTGTTTTAACTGCACCTGAGTCAAGAAGCTCTTCACCTATTAGAATTCTAAGAAACGAATTTTATCAGACAACAAAAGTTCAGGGTATTTTCCCATCTGGTGAGGGTGCTGGTTATGCTGGTGGTATTGTATCTGCTGCAGTTGACGGAATAAGATGTGCCGAGGCCGTTTTAAACGGAGAATATTAAGAATAAATACACCACCCCGAGAATATGTTTTTTCGGGGTGGTTTTTTGTTCAAATGTATATATTTAAATCGAAGTCTTGCAATTATACTTTGTGTTGCGTTATCAGGACTTTTATGTTCAATTTACGCTGTTAACAACACACTTAATGTCAACAACCAAAGCCGTCTTTTGCCAATATACTGTGTTGAAACAACGGAGCCCGAAATTGCTATAACCTTTGATGCCGCCTGGTCGGCTGAAGACACTGACATGCTTTTGGAAATACTGAAAAAGCACAATGCTAAAGCAACATTTTTTGTGGTTGGTGATTGGGTAGAGAAAAACGGCAATGCAGTAGAAAAGCTGTATAATTCAGGTCATGAAATAGGAAACCATTCGGACACTCACCCCTCATACAGCAAGCTAACAAGAGAAAATATACGCGCTGATATAATCGCTTGTAACGAAAAAATCAAAGCTATAACGGGAAATGTGCCTAAGCTATGCCGAGCGCCATCGGGTGACTACGATAACAAAAGCATTGAAGTATGCGAAAACCTTGGAATGAAAATGATTCAATGGGATGTTGATAGCCTTGATTGGAAGCTGCTTTCGGTTGATGAAATGTATCATCGTGTAACGGAAAAAGTGCAGAATGGTTCAATTGTTTTATTTCATAACGGAGTAGAAAACACTCCCGAAGCACTTGACAAAATACTCACAAAACTAAAAGAAGACGGCTACGAATTCGTAACCGTCAGTGAACTAATTTATTGGGATAATTATGAGATAGACCATACGGGAAGGCAAATCATTCGTAATAATTAATATGTATTTTCTCTGTATCTATTTAAGCTTGTTTTAAGAAATCTATATCCTTTTTTACCAGAACACATCCCAATAACATTTGTGTGACACAGTTATTTTTTCATATAATACTATAAGCATCAATAAAAGATTATATATGTGTCAGAATTGTAAACAATTTCCTCAACAGCTTTATTTAATTGACAATTCGGACAGGCTTTTGATATAATTACGTGTAAAGGAGTTGATGTGATGAAGAGGGAAAAGATTATGTATCTTGACGTTGCCAGGATTTTGGCAACATTTGCCGTTATCCTGGTACACATAGCATCTATGAGACCCAATTGGGTTACGTACGGCTATGATACACCGGAATGGGCAATATTCTCCTCCTTTGCATCAATCACCAAATGGGCTGCTCCTCTGTTTTGTATGATCAGCGGTGCCTTATTCCTTGACCCTGACAGAAATGTGACAATAAAAGGACTATACACAAGGAACATACCACGAATTCTTGTTAACTTTGTCTTCTGGTCAACAATCCTGAATATTCACTATGCAATGACCTTTGATTTTGATTGGACAAAAGCGGAATTCATAAAAAGAGTGGCCAACGGCAGATATCATCAATGGTACCTGTATATGATTATCGCCTTTTATGTTCTTGTACCCATATTACGGAAAATAACATCCGACAAATCTGCAACTCAATATTTAATCGCTGTTGCTGTTGTTTTTAATACGATTATTCCCTTCCTGCAGTTGCACCAAAAGCTTGATTGGACAATTACGGTTACAAAGCAGATGTTCTTTTCATTGCCTGCATATCTTGCCTACTTCCTGTTAGGCTATTATATAAACAAATTTGACTTAAAAATAATCACAAAGCTTCTTGTTTATTTAAGCGGTTCAATTTCTTTAATACTAACCGTTACGCGGACCGTTACCGAATCTGCAAAAAACGGTGTATATTTCAAGCCGTACACAGATTACACATCATTAGCAATACTTTTGCAGACAGTTTTTGTATTTGTTCTTCTTAAGGATATTTGCAGTAAAATCAATTTCAAAAAGAGTAGCCAAAAGACTATTGCCTCCCTTTCCAAGGACACCCTTGGAATTTACCAGATGCACCCGGCAATTATTATGATACTTACCGAATCATTCGGTTTTACCTCAACTCAACTTTGTTCAGTTGAAGTTTCCCCACTTATTGCAATCCCCGTAATTCTGATTATCACCTATGTAATATGTGAAATAATTTCCCACATACTTAACAAAATACCAATCGTTAACAAATACCTTGTTTAAAAATCAACGCCGTCACTCCTTAAATGGAATGACGGCGTTATTTACTGATTAATCAAGAAAATCGCGGAGTTTCTTGGAGCGAGAAGGATGACGAAGCTTGCGAAGTGCTTTTGCTTCAATCTGTCGAATACGCTCACGGGTAACATTAAACTCCTTACCAACCTCTTCAAGTGTTTTGGGGTTTCCGTCCTCAAGACCGTAACGAAGGCTGAGAACACGTGCCTCACGCGGGGTAAGTGTTTTAAGAACATCAGCGAGCTGCTCTCTCATAAGTGCCATTGATGCAGCATCAACAGGTGCCTGTGCATCATCATCAGGAATGAAATCGCCCAGATGGCTATCCTCTTCTTCACCGATGGGTGTTTCAAGAGAAACGGGCTCCTGTGCAACACGGAGAATCTCACGCACCTTTTCAACAGGCATATCCAATCTTTCTGCAATTTCCTCTGCGGTGGGATCCCTGCCGTTTTCGTGAAGGAGCTGACTGTTTGTCTTTTTTACCTTATTGATTGTTTCAACCATATGAACAGGTATACGGATTGTACGTGCCTGGTCTGCAATAGCACGTGTAATTGCCTGACGAATCCACCAAGTAGCATAAGTTGAGAACTTGAAGCCCTTGGTATAGTCAAACTTATCAACAGCCTTTATAAGACCAAGGTTACCCTCCTGAATAAGGTCAAGGAACTGCATACCTCTGCCGACATATCTTTTGGCAATGCTGACAACAAGACGAAGGTTAGCCTCAGAAAGACGACGCTTTGCCTCCTGATCATCAGCAGAGATACGGATGGCAAGCTCAATTTCCTCCTCAGATGTAAGAAGAGGTACACGGCCGATTTCCTTAAGATAAACCTTAACAGGATCATCAATTGCAATATTTTTGGCTTCTGAGGCAGAGTCGTCATCGTCTGCCTTTGTTGACTCAATGTCGAATGAAAGTGCATCAAGCATTTCATCGCCGATTTCATCAATAATCTCTATACCGCTTGTTTCAATAAGCTCATAGAGTTTTTCGATATCGTCAACATCGAATCCTTCAATTTCAAGGATAACATTGTCAATATCATGAGTTGCAAGCTTGCCGCTAACCTTACCCTTATCAATAAGAGCTTTAATTTGCGGTTTCTTTTCCCAACCTTCCATTAAACTCACCTTTCCTTTTCACACATTTATAATAAAATAAATTTTATCCGAATATTATTGTTCCTCTTTATTAAGGGAACTGAAAAAAGCAAGAAAGCTGTCATCACTCATCTGCGACGGCGACGGAGTTTCACGTTTTTTCTTTTCATCCTCAAGCACTGCTATACAATCCTCGCACTCCTTAGGAGTGTTTGAAACCATTGACTGCTTTGTAAGAAGCCTTGCAACAGCACTTGTTTCATCCGCTGTTAAAAACTGTGATAAATGAGATATATCTGTGCTTTCGTGGTTTTCAAGCCGTTCACGCAAGACATCATAAATACGCATATTAACAGGAGTAACAAAGATTCCGTTATTAAGCCTGTCCTTAAAATTATTATAAAAAGCGGCATTATTGAGAAGTGTAACAATAACAACATCCTCCGCCTTGGCGGCACGCATATTTTTAACACGCTGAGGATCAACGGATTTTTCCATTTCCTGTGCTTTCTTTTGCGCCTCATTAAACTGATTTTTTGATTTACGGTAATAATCCCTTTTGGCGGCTTCCTTGATTTGCTGAATGATGGCGTCCTTGCTTACACCCAATTCATCCGACAAGCGCATTGCATAAACATCACGTTCAAGAGCATCTGTTGTAGCAAGGAATGATGACGCATCTCTCAAAAAATTGAGTTTACCGTCAGATGTAACAAGGTCATATTTTGACCTTATAACAGTCAGCTTGTACTCTGTATCATTATCCGCATTGCTAAGAAGCTTGGCAAAACGCTCCTTACCGTGAGTTCGTATAATCTCATCCGGGTCCTTACCGCCCTCAAGCCTGATAACCTTAACACGAACACCGGTCTTGGAGAACAAATTCAAAGCGGCTCTGACCGCCTTTTGACCTGCCTCATCCGAATCGTAGCAAAGCGAAACCTCGTCTGCATAGCGGGAAATCAGACTAACCTGCTCGGGGGTGAGTGCAGTACCCAAACCTGCAACGGCATTTTCAAAGCCTGCACCGTGCAAGGCAATAACATCCATATACCCCTCGCACAGAATGAGCTTACGGTCATTGCCGTTTTTGGCAAAATTCATAGCAAAAAGCTCATTGCTTTTTTTATAAACCAATGTATCTGAAGTGTTTATATATTTAGGCTTACTGTTATCGAGCACCCTGCCGCCAAACGCCACAACATTTCCGCGCAGGTCGATTACAGGATACATAACCTTTGATCTGAAAGCATCATAGTAATAACGCTTACCGTTTTTGTCACTGTATCTGAGAAGATTTGCAGCAACAAGCTCATCACGCTTAAAACCTTTTTCACGTAAATGGTTTTCAAGTGCGTGCCAATCATCGGGGGCAGCACCAAGACCGAAATGCTTTATCATTTTAGGCGAAACATTCCTGCGAACAAGATAATCAAGCTGTGCCTTACCCTGCTCGGTAAAAAGTGTTTCATGGTAAAACCTTGCGGCTTCACGGTTAGCCTCGTAAATGCGGCGCCTCAGATTTGATGTGGTATCGTCAAAATTATCGTCAGGCATTTTAATTCCCGCCCTGTCAGCAAGGAACTTTATTGCCTCAACATAATCAAGATTCTCGATATTTCTTACAAAGTTAATCACATCACCGCCTGCACCGCATCCGAAGCAATAATATGACGATGTTTCCGGATAAACGGTAAACGACGGCGTTTTTTCATTATGAAACGGGCAAAGACCTGTAAGTGTTCGCCCTCTTCTTCGGAGCTCAACATAGCTACCGATTACGGATTCAACATCATTACTGTCACGCAGTCTGTCTATAAAATCATCCGAAAAACGCATAGCCATATCATCACCTCCGTAAAAATTCAAATTACCTTAATCGTTCCATGTTTTCGGAACAAATAAATCGTTAAAACGCTTTAAGCAATAATTATCCGACATACCTGAAATGTAGTCACAAGCTGCACGCTCAGGTCCCTCACGTTTGGCAATTTCATAATAAAACTTGGGCATCTCGCTGGGATTGCGCGAATAATACCGGAAGAGCTCCTTGACCATATTTTCAGCCTTGCCCTCTTCACTCTTGCAAACGGGGTTAGTATAAACATATTTAAACATAAACGTGTGCAGCTCATCAAAAGCATTCTTGATTTCCGCGCCCATTTTAATATCATCTGTTGTGTTGGCAATGGTTGACATCACAAGTGTATTAAGACGCTCTGCTTTACTAAAGCCGAGTGCCATACGTATATCAAGAGGAATATCATCCTCACTGAGAACACCGCCGCGGCAGGCATCATCAATATCGTGATTAATATACGCAATTTTATCGCTGAGCTTTACAATCCTGCCCTCAAGGGTATCTGCCTCTTTGCCACGGGTGTGACAAAGAATACCGTCACGCACCTCATAAGTAAGGTTAAGACCTGCACCATCGTTTTCCAACGAATCTACGACACGCAGACTCTGTTCAAAATGGGTAAAGCCCTTTTCATAAACAGATGCAAGGGCGCGCTCACCCGCGTGGCCAAACGGTGTGTGACCTAAATCGTGACCGAGGGCAATTGCCTCGGTTAAATCCTCGTTAAGAGAAAGTGAACGGGCAATGGTTCGGGCAATCTGCGAAACCTCAAGCGTATGGGTAAGGCGAGTTCTGTAATGAACATTATCAGGTGCAAGAAAAACCTGAGTTTTATCCTTAAGTCGGCGAAAAGCGGAGCAATGAAGTATCCTGTCGCGGTCACGCTGATAAGCTGTCCTGACAGGACACTCATCTATAGTGATTTTTCTGCCACGGGTATTTTCGCAAAGCATGGCATAATCCGACAAAGTTTCGCGCTCACGTTTAAGCGTTTTCAACCTGATATTATTATCCACAAAACCACCTTCTTATTAAGTAATACCAAAAAAATCAAAAAAACCCTTTATTTTTTACAAAAAAATTTTATTTTGCGGCGATTATTTCTTCAATAACAGTAAATTCTACTTTACCGTTGGTCAAATCCTTTAGTTTTTTGTCAAAGCTCTGTTCAGTACCCTGCTCCACACGAAAGGTTATTGCAACATTATCAGTAAACTGAGTGTCATTTACAACACCACCGCAATCACGGATAAGTGTTTC
>JAZULH010000028.1:0-26540 GCA_045602985.1 Acutalibacteraceae bacterium
CGCATTCCGAAGAATACGACTTTTGGTGAGTTATCGGGGATTCGAAAGGCTCTGCCTTTCGTTTGCTACGCAAACACCGATTATGTTCGGCTTCGCCGAGTGGGGTTCGAATCCCCACGAAAACTTGTTTTTCTAAAAAAAGTCGCATTCCGAAGAATACGACTTTTGGTGAGTTATCGGGGATTCGAACCCCGGACACCCTGCTTAAAAGGCAGGTGCTCTGCCTACTGAGCTAATAACTCATATATTAACCCTGAAAAATCAGGGTTATGTGCAATTATTTTACAAAAGCAAAAATAATAACTGCTGCAAGTGCACAAACAAAGAAGATACCTGCTACAATCTTTGTGATTTTTGCAAGTTTAGCCTCAGCGGTTCTGCCCTTGTTCTTATCGAAGAAAGAGTCGGAGCCACCGGCAATAGCACCGGAAAGACCCTGTTGCTGACTCTGCTGGAGCATAACAGCAATAACGATAACAATCGCAGAAAGAATAAGTACAGCACCGAGAAGGTAATGATACCATAACAATGTTTCCATATGCTAAATTCCTTTCATTAGGAAGTCGTTCAAATCATAACGCCCGAATATAATACCACAGCGTATTATAAAATGCAAGTCTTTTTTTTACTTTTTTTAAAAATTTTTATTTCGTATAAAACGAGCTCTTTCGGATACCATAATAACAGCGTATAAAGTCCAATAAAGCGTTTGCCGATACTCTGACAATGTTAAATTGACTGAGTACAAATTACTTTATACGCTCGCCTGTCCTTTCGGACAGGCGTTTTCTTATTCAAGAGAAAGCTGTTCAGCTGTATCCTCTGCGCTGAGCGTTGCGCCTGTTGCAGGCAAGGTTTTTGTTCTGTACCTATGGGGCTTTGCAAACTCGCCCTCCTTATACAGTCGCACACTCTGAAGCTTGTGGTACTTCTTAAGTGTCATTACATTGACACCTGCAGTATCCTTAGTTGTTTTGGCTGAAATTGCACCTGTATTAACAAGCAGGTTTCTGCCTGCAGTAGATGTAAGAACAACCTCTGTTTCCTCAGGAATATAGAGTGCCGCCACAACAGGAGCCTTGTTGCTGTACGCTTTAATAAGCTTTTTACGATTAGTCTTGGTGGCATAGGAATTCATATCCACCTTGGCAACCTTGCCGTTTTCAAAGAAGAACAGCATATAACCCTTATAATCTGAGGTTACCGCCATATATATGGGTTTTTCGTCCTTATCAAACTCGAGCTTGGACGGAACGAAATCACCCAGAGCGCTTGCTTTTGTGTCGTCAAAATCACAGGCTCTTGATTTATAAACCTGACATTGATCGGTAAAGAAAAGCAAATCAACAGAGTTTTTGGAATTCACGGCGTGCATCATCACGTCGTTTTCTTTCAATTTTTGTTCACCGCCCATACGTAATGACAGCGGGGTAATCTTCTTGAAATAACCGTCACGTGTAAAGAACAGATTGACCTCGTAATCAGGAATTTCCTCAACAATCTCTTCTTCCTCATCGACTTCATAAATAATTTCGCTGAGTCTGTCCTTACCATACTTCTGAGCAACCTTTGTAAGCTCATCAACAATAATCTTCTTAATTCTTGATTTGCTGTTGAGAATATCCTCCATATCCTCGATGCTCTTTTTCAGGTCATCAACATCAGCAAGACGCTTAAGGATGTATTCCCTGTTAAGGTGGCGAAGCTTAATTTCCGCAACATATTCTGCCTGTACCTCATCAATACCGAAGCCTATCATAAGGTTGGGAACAACCTCAGCCTCCTCTTCGGTCTCGCGCACAATTTTGATTGCCTTATCAATATCAAGCAAAATCTTTTTGAGACCCAACAACAGGTGTAGCTTTTCCTTGGCTTTGTTCAAATCAAAATAAACGCGTCTGCTTACACACTCTGTACGGAAAGCAATCCATTCGCCCAAAATCTCTGCAACACCCATAACCCTGGGCACACCTGCAACAAGGATATTGAAGTTTGCGCTGAAATTATCTTCAAGAGGTGTCATTTTATAAAGGCGTTTCATCAATTTTTCAGCATCGGTGCCACGCTTCAAGTCAATTGTGATTTTAAGACCGGACTTATCGGTCTCATCACGGATATCACTGATCTCCTTCAGAGAACCTGCTTTAACCTTTTCTATTATCTTTTCAATAATGGCTTCACAGGTTGTTGTAGGCGGAATCTGAGTGATATCAATACAATTACTTGATTTATCGTAAGCATACTTTGCCCTGATTTTAATTGAACCTCTGCCGGTATTATAAACCTCCTCAAGTGCGGCTCTGTCATAAATAACCTGACCTCCACCAATAAAATCGGGAGCTTTCAGGGTTTCAAAAACATCGAAATCCGGATTTTTAATAAGTCCGATTGTTGTTTCACAAAGCTCTCTGAGGTTAAATGAGCATATATTACTTGCCATACCGACAGCAATACCGCTGTTGGTATTAACAAGAACACTTGGGAATGTTACAGGTAACAATGTGGGCTCACGCATTGTACTGTCGTAGTTATCAACAAAGTCAACCGTATCCTTGTCAATGTCGGCAAAAAGCTCTGAGCAGATACCTTCGAGCTTTGCCTCTGTATAACGAGCAGCAGCATAAACCATATTGCGTGAATATGCTTTACCAAAATTACCCTTACTGTCAACATAAGGATGCAATAATGTTTCGTTACCCTTTGAAAGGCGCACCATTGTCTCATATATGGCGGCATCGCCGTGTGGATTAAGCTGCATTGTTCTGCCGACGATATTGGCAGATTTTATTCTGCCGCCGTTAATCAGTCCCATTTTGTACATAGTGTAAAGCAGCTTCCTGTGAGAAGGCTTAAAGCCGTCAATTTCCGGAATTGCACGGGACACGATTACGCTCATAGCATAAGGCATAAAGTTAGTTTCAAGGGTTTGAGTGATTTGCTGGTTAACAACCTCACCCGCTCCTATAATATTAGCCTTTACCTCTTCTTCAATTACAGGGGTATTGTCTTTTTTCTTTCTTGCCATAAGTTTCTCCTATTACGAAATATCTGCAAGGTCAAGGTACAAGTGACCGTTTTCTGCAATATATTCTTTTCTGTCCTGAAAATTGTCACCTAAAAGAAGCTCGAATTTTTCTGCAATCAGATCCTCGAAGTTATCGGGCTCGACTTTAATAAGACGACGTGTTTTGGGATTCATTGTGGTAAGCCACATCATATCCGCATCGTTTTCACCAAGACCCTTTGAACGCTGGACTGTATACTTTGCATTGCCAATCTGCTGGAGAGCATCTGCCTTCTCTTTTTCTGTGTAGGCAAACCAGGTTTCACCCTTTGAGGTAATTTCATAAAGGGGCGACTCGGCAATAAACACCTTACCTTCTTTTATGAGTGTGGGCATAAGTCGGTAAATCATTGTGAGAATAAGTGTTCTGATATGGAAACCGTCAACGTCGGCATCGGTACAGATTATAACCTTATTCCAACGGAGATTTTCAAGATTGAAAAGCGACAGCTCCTTGCTGTGCTTACCCGAAACCTCAACACCGCACCCGAGAACCTTTACAAGGTCAACAATAATATCGCTTTTAAAAATGCGGTTATAGTCACACTTAAGGCAGTTAAGGATTTTACCGCGGACAGGAATAACCGCCTGGAAGGATGAATCACGAGCCTGCTTGCAGGCACCCAGAGCAGAATCACCCTCCACTATAAATATTTCGCGTTCGTTTTTATCCTTACTGCGACAATCAACGAATTTTTCAACCCTGCTTGTCATATCATTAGATGTAGCAAGTGTCTTTTTGAGATTAAGCCTGGTACTCTCCGCCTTTATACGCGAGCGCATATTAATGAGAACCTGCTCGCACAGCTTATCAGCATCCAATTTATTCTCAATAAAATAAATTTCAAGCTGGTGCTTTATAAACTCAGTCATTGCCTCCTGAATAAATTTGTTGGTAATGGCCTTTTTTGTCTGGTTCTCGTAAGATGTCTGTGTGGAGAATGAGGAAACAACAAAAACAAGACAATCCTCAATATCCTGAAAACTGATTTTTGCATCAGTTTTAACATACTTGCCCGTTTGCTTAAGATAAGCATCAATCTGAGAAACAAAGGCACTTTTTGCCGCTTTTTCAGGTGCACCGCCATGCTCGAGGAAGCTTGAGTTATGGTAATATTCCTTAAGCTGCTTCTTATTTGAAAAGCAAAGTGCCATATTCATTTTGAGCTTGTACTCAGGCTTATCCTCACGGTCGCGACCCTTTCGGTCTGCCTGCCAGAACTGAACACTTGTAAGACCGTCATCTCCGATAAATTCATTAACATAGTCCACAATGCCGTTATCGTACATATACTCAAATGTTTCAAACTTTGTTTCCGTAAGCTGATTTTTAAGTATAAATTTTATGCCGTTGTTTACAACAGACTGTCTTTTCAATGTCTCCTGAAAATATTCAAGAGGTACATTAATGTCGGTAAAAACCTTCATATCAGGACGCCACTTAATGCGGCTGCCTGTATCCTTTTTATCATAAGGGGTCTTAACCATTTCACCATTTATTTTACCTGCTTTGAACTTAAGCTCATAGCAGTAACCGCCTGTATGAATTTCTGCCTCCATATATTCGGAAGCGTACTGAGTAGCGCAAAGGCCAAGACCGTTAAGACCCAATGAATATTCATAACTGCCGCCATCATTTGTATCGTACTTGCCGCCTGCGTACAAATCACAGAAAACAAGCTCCCAGTTATAACATTTTTCACGGGTATTGTAATCCACGGGGATACCTCTGCCGAAGTCCTGAACCTCCACAGAGTGGTCCAGGAATCGTGTAACCACGATTTTTTTACCGTGACCCTCACGTGCTTCGTCAATAGAGTTAGAAATAATTTCAAATATAGAATGTTCACAGCCCTCAAGACCGTCCGAACCGAAAATAACTGCAGGGCGCTTTCTTACGCGGTCGGCACCCTTAAGCTTTTTTATACTGTCGTTGCCGTATTCCTTGGGTGTTTGTGCTTTTGCCATGTATTTATCTTTCCTTTCATAAATACAAAGTTTGGGTATTATATCTATACCATTATACAACATCTTGTGATTTAGTCAAGAAAATTCTTCCTTGCGCGGGGTGATAAAACGGACTATGATGACTTATTTATGGCCTGCTATGGCTATTTTCTCTTTTTTCTGTGCCATTGCTTCTGATAACATGGGGAATTTATCCGCCGCAGTTATAAACGGAGGAACAAATGCCATAAGCCTTGCAATTAAGCTGACCGGTATAATATGCCTGTGGAACGGTCTTATAAGCATTGCTCAAAAAAGCGGTCTTACACAGGTAATTTGCAAGCTTTTATCACCTGTGTTAAACCTCTTATTTCCCACACTAAAGGACAAAGCCACAAAAGAAGCGATAGCAATGAACATAACCGCCAACTTATTCGGACTGGACAACGCAGCAACGCCCTTGGGTTTAAAAGCAATGGAGCTTTTGCAAAAAAACAATCCTGATCCTGCCACAGCAAGTGACAATATGGTGCGCTTTGTAGTAATAAACACCGCATCATTACATATTGTTTCTACAACTGTTGCAATGCTGCGCGGAGAATACGGAAGCAAATCTCCCACAGAAATATTGTTACCTGCGCTGCTGACATCCGTTGCCTCAATATTCGTCGGTCTTACAATGACATTTCTGTTGGGGAGGTTATTTAATGGCAAAAGCAAGTGAATTTGTTATTCCCCTTATTATTGTTATTATTATGCTTCACGGCCTTTTTAAAAACATTGATGTTTTTTCATCGTTTTTAGAGGGTGCAAAAAGCGGATTCAGGATAATATACGGCATAATACCGTCGCTGATTGCTCTTTTAACCGCTATTGAAATGCTTAAAGCCTCAGGTGCTTTGCAGATTTTGTGTTCTATGGCATCGCCTGTTGCAGGATTTTTAGGAATACCGGAGCAGCTGACACCTCTTACCGTACTGTCACCAATTTCAGGAAGCGGCTCACTAGGTATGTTTGAAAGTATTCTCAAGGACGTGGGCCCTGACAGCTTTATCGGCAGAGTTGCCTGCATAATGATGGGGTCAACTGAAACAACCTTTTACACTATGACAGTTTACTATGGTGCTGTGGGCATAAAAAAAACCCGGCACACATTGCCGAGTGCATTGTGCGCGGATTTAACAAGCTTTATTCTGTCGCCCCAAATTGTTAAATTGTTTTTTTATCAATAAAAAATACTTCTTATTGCAGGGTCACTATACATAGAGCTTGCAATATTGTTTTCATCAACAATAATGTGGTCAGCAAGCATAACACCAAGCTTGCGCAGGGTAACACTAAGAGAGCGCGTGGAATCAAGATCGCTGGCAGATGGTTCACCGTTGCCGTTGGGATGGTTGTGTGCAATAACCACAGTTACGGCATCACACTCCATGGCACTCTGCACCACCTTGCGCGCATCTATATATGCGGCATTCTCAGTTCCCTGAGATATATTAACCGCCTTTTTTAATCTGCCGGAAGCATCAAAGCAAAAGGTGTACACATTTTCCTTTGTTTCGCCTGAGAGGTACCCTTGAGCAAGCTTACAATAATCCGAATGAGTCTTGTACAATGCACGCTTATCAACAGCAGTTTTTTGCACACGGGAAAAAGCCTCCCCCATAGATGCAAGCATAACTGCTGTACTTTCGCCGACACCGGAAACACCGCACAAGGACTTGATATCTGCTTTAAAAATACCCTTAAGGGAGCCAAACTCATCAAGAAGGCTGTGTGCCAAAGCGTTTGTATCTGCCTGGGGTATGGCATAAAACAGCAGTAGCTCGAGGAGCTTGTGATCCTCGAGCTGTGAAAATCCGTTTTTACAAACATTTGCCTTAACACGCATTCTGTGTCCTGCGTGAACATTCTTTTTGTTCTGCCTGTCAATCATAACAGATAAAACCCCGCCGATTATAATGCTGCTGCATCCTTAAGCGCCTGAACCATATCAGTCTTTTCCCACATAACATCAAGGTCAATTCTGCCCATATGACCGTATGCGGCAAGCTGCCTGTACTGTGGTTTTCTTAACTGAAGCTTTTCAATAATTGCAGCAGGACGAAGGTCAAAGCACTTGTCAACTATAGCTTCAAGCTGTGCATCGGAAAGCTTGCCTGTGCCGAATGTATCAACACGAACAGACACGGGACGAGCAACACCGATTGCATAAGCAAGCTGAACCTCACATTTGTCTGCAAGACCTGCGGCGACAATATTCTTTGCAACATAACGGGAAGCATAAGCAGCACTACGGTCAACCTTTGTGGGATCCTTGCCTGAGAATGCACCACCGCCGTGGCGTGAATATCCGCCGTATGTATCAACAATAATCTTTCTGCCTGTAAGTCCGCTGTCACCAACAGGACCGCCTACAACGAAATTACCTGTAGGATTAACATAAAGCTTTGTCTGAGCGTCAAGATACTTTGCAGGGATAATGGGTTTGATTACATTTTCGATAATATCCTTGCGTAAAACCTCGATATCAATGGGGTCGTGCTGTGAGGAAACAACTACTGCCTCAACGCGAACAGGCTTATCGTTATCATCATATTCAATAGTAACCTGGCTCTTACCATCGGGACGAAGATATGGCAATGTTCCGTTTTTACGAACCTCTGTAAGGCGCAGAGCAAGCTTGTGTGCCAATGAAATGGGCAAAGGCATAAGCTCCTCGGTATCGTTACAGGCAAAGCCGAACATCATGCCCTGATCGCCTGCACCGTGAAGGTTGTAGGCATCCTCTTCACCACCCTTAAGCTCAAAGGACTTGTCAACGCCCATAGCAATATCCGGTGACTGTTTGTCAAGGTTTGTAAAAACCGCGCAAGAGTTACCGTCAAAACCGTAGTTGGGATTATTAAAGCCGATATCGTTGACAACACCGCGAACAATGGCAGGAATATCAACCTGAGCATTGGTTGTAATCTCGCCCATTACCATAACCATACCTGTGGTACATGTTGTTTCGCAAGCAACACGGGACATAGGGTCCTGGGCAAGCATAGCATCAAGTATAGCATCGGAAACCTGGTCACAAACCTTGTCGGGATGACCTTCCGTAACTGATTCTGAAGTAAAGAGTCTTTTTGACATAATAAACCTCCGATAGAACAGGGTTTTAAAACCCAAATCAACATTTCTATATTACACCACAAACCTATTAATGTCAAGTTATGTCGACACTTGAAACAAAAACTTAACATTAAAAAAGAATGCATCATTGATTCTTTATGACGCACTCTTTTATGAATGATTAATTATACTTTTTCTGAGCTATCCACACAAGCATAAGACAAAGTGCAACACCTGCAATCATAACAAATGAACTGGCAAGCACCACCATACCGTCAGCGATAACACAAGAGCCTATGCCGCTAAGCACAACAGGCAGGCTCATAAGCATTAACGCCTTACCGATTGCCCTGCAATAGCCCTTTTCATCCTTTACATTTTTGCGGAATTGCTTGAGAATAATATCAATATTACCCTTGTAGATTAAAAAACCTAATATCAGCAACAACAATGCAATACACAAATCTAAAATTAAGGTCATACAATCGCCTCCGATAAAGCGATTATACTACCATATCAATTATCGGTCAAGCCCAATACTGACAGACAGGGCATCATTTATTCTGTCCATATCTGTTTCAGGCAGGTTACCCATTTTTTCCCTGAGTCGTTTCTTGTCCAGGGTGCGTATTTGCTCAAGAAGAACTACAGAATCCTTGGAGAGTCCGCACACAGCAGCATCCACACAAATATGGGTCGGCAATTTTGTCTTGAATTGCTGACTTGTTATTGCCGCAGCAATTACCGTGGGGCTGTACTTATTGCCCACATCATTCTGTACGATAAGTACCGGGCGTATGCCCCCCTGCTCCGACCCCACAACAGGGCTCAAATCGGCATAATATATATCTCCGCGTTTAATGTTCAAAAAAAATCAGCTCCGATACGAAGTTTTACAACCTTATTTTTGCCCTAAGGCGTAAAAATAATCATACGGATGGTAAAAATTACGACCATCAGTACAGTATATGTAAAACTCGGACGGGCGTTCAAAAAGTTTTGTGAACCAAGCACCTGACGAACATCAAAGCTTCATATTCACAAAGCAGGCAGGCTTAACTTGGATTTATAAGAAACCTCATCATAATCATAATGAGCAACTCCATTTTCATCCGAAACACAAGCACGCACTTACAAAATGCGCTCTCCTTCTGAACAAAAAGCGTCCGCCTCTCACAAGCAGAGAGGCGGACCGTCAAAAATCATTTTTATGCTCTTGTATAAATACCCTTTTCCTGAGCGTAGGTTTCGGCAGTTGAGCCGACAGGAGTAATAACGGTAACCTTACCGATATCACAGCCGAAGAATATGTCCTGTCCTATGTTATTCACACTTGAAGGTATTGTCACGGAGGAAAGTGCCTTACAATTGCTGAAGCAGTATGCGCCTATTTTCTGTGAGCCCTCCGCAAATGTTACAGATGCAAGTGCAGAACAATTTCCGAAAGCGGATTGACCTATGGATGTAACAACCGGAAGAATTATACTTGTGAGACTCGGGCAATTCTGGAAAGCCAGGTCACCTATAGTAACAGTTGTTCCGTTAACAAAGGAAACATTACTGAGATAGCTGCAATTTTCAAATGCGCGTGCACCGATATATGTAACACCGGCGGCAACGAACACACTCTTAACAGTGCTGTTTGCAAAGCAGCTGTCACCGATGCCTGTAACCCTTACACCGCCCACGGTAGCAGGAATAACAACATAGCTTTTATCTCCCAGATACTTGGTTATAACGCCCTGTGAGTTTATTTCATACTCGCTCAGCTCTGCATTGTCGCCTGCCTGAGTATTGCTTTCAGGCATTGAAGCACCATCCATACTCTCAACTATATTCTGAGAACCTTGAGTTACAATAACCTGACCCACATTATTTGGATCAACTATATTTCCGTTCTGGTCAACATAAATAAACTGTGTTATACCCATACCGCCACTTACTGTTACTGTGGAGCCAACAGGAAACATTGTTGATGCTGTAAGCGCTGCATCCGTATCAGACACAAGGTCACTTGCAATCATATTTAAATCAACCCATGACTCTGTTACAGGGGGAACAGTTGCAATTGTGGGCTGCAATGTATACATAACCGAGGGTTGTGAAGAACCTGACTCGCCCTTTTTGAAAACTGCCACAATAAGCACAGTTGCCGCAACAGCAATGGCAACCGCAAAAGATATGATAACTTTTGTCGTTTTTTTCATCGATATACCTCACATAACGTGTTTATATTCTCAACCATTATACAATATATTATTAAAAAAGTACATAGTATTTTTTTACTATTTCGTTAATTTTTCCTTCAACATACCATCAAATGTTAAAATGTGACAAAAACCACTATTCAAAGTATTGTTTTTTTATAGAATATATGTTAAAATTGATTGAATAACTTTATAAAGCGAGGTTTTTATAATGAAAAAAACTTGGTATAAAGAAATGGCGGTTTATCAGGTATGGCCCCGTTCTTTCTGCGATGGTGACGGTGACGGCATAGGTGACCTTAAGGGCGTACTCTCAAAGCTTGACTACATCAAAAGCCTGGGCGTTGACGCTATATGGTTCTCTCCCCTGTACAAATCACCCCAGAAGGACTACGGTTATGATATTGCCGATTACCGCAGTATCCAACCTGAATACGGCACATTGGAGGATTTCAAGCTTGTTCTTGATGAGGCTCACAAACGTGGCTTAAAGGTTATTATGGACCTTGTTGTAAATCATACCTCCGACCAGCACGAGTGGTTCCAAAAAGGTATTGAGGACCCCACAAGCGAGTACCACAACTATTACCACTGGCGCAAGGGCAAGGGTAAAAACGGTAAACGCCGTCCCAACAACTGGATGTCCACATTTGCAGGTCCTGCATGGGAATACAACGAAAAGAACGACGAATACTATCTCCACCTGTTTGCAGTTGAACAGCCCGACCTTAATATGGATAACCCAAAGGTACGTGAAGAGGTTAAGGATATACTCAGATTCTGGCTTGATATGGGTGTTGATGGCTTCCGCGAGGACGTTATTACATTCATTTCCAAAAAAGAAGGTCTCCCCTCCAGTCCGTACTGGTTCCCTGTTGCAACAGGTATTGAAAAATACATGCACGGTCCCCACCTTGATGAATACCTTATGGAATTCAAAAATGAGGTGCTTGACAAGTATGACTGCATGACTGTTGGTGAGGCACCTATGATGACCACCAAAAATGCTCTCAAGCACATTACCGAAGGTGAAAACCAACAGCTTAATATGATGTTCCATTTTGAGCATATGGCTGCTGACTGCCTTTTCTACAGCTGGTTCAAAACAAAATTCAGCCTCAGAAGACTCAAAAAGGTTTTCTCAAGATGGCAGCATGACCTTTACGGCAAGGCTTGGAATGCTCTCTATTTGGAGAACCACGACCAGCCCCGTGTTATTTGCCGTTACGGTAGCACAAAGTACAGAGTTGAAAGCGCAAAAATGCTTGCTGTTACATACATTTGCCAGAGCGGTACACCCTTTATTTACCAGGGTCAGGAAATCGGTATGCTTAACTATCCCTTCAAGAATATAGACGAGTACACCGATGTTTCAACAAAAAACAACTACAATGTAGCAAAGGCAATTATGGGACCTGATAAAGCGCTTAAGCTGGCAAATTATGCCTCACGAGATAACGCAAGAACAGTTGTTCAGTGGGATGACTCCAAAAATGCCGGTTTCACAACCGCTGACGAGCCCTGGTTCTTTGTTAACCCCAATTACAAGGAAATCAATGTAGAAGCAGCCGAGAAAGACCCTGACAGTATACTCAACTTCTACCGCGCATTGCTTAAATTCCGTAAAGAAAACGAAATTGTTATTTATGGTGATTATAAAGAGCACTTTAAGCGCAGCAAGGACTTATATGTTTACGAAAGAAACTACGAGGGCAAGCGTCTTCTTGTTGTTAACTCATTTACCGAAGAGGGTGTAAGATTCAAGGCTCCCAAGGGATTTGACCTTTCAAAGGGAAAATGTGTTCTTTCAAACTATAAGGATACTTCAGTAAATGACAACTGCTTTATTACAAAGCCCTACGAAACAAGAGTTTATCTTTTTGATTAATCACAAAAGCACGCCCGAACCGAAAATCGGTTCGGGCGTATTTTTATGCTTCGTTCTGCAATTTCATAAAATCAACCTTGCCGTAGGGTGTCTTGGGCAACTCCTTAACAAACTCATATTTGTAGGGTACGCTGTGATGAGCAAGGCTCTTTTTGCAGTGCTGCTTTATCTTATCTGTGGTAAATGTATCTGCACTACAGCCTTTTTGTAAAATAATGTATGCTTTTGCAACTTCTTTTTTGTACGGATGCGGCATTGATACTACGGCACACTTCATAACCTCGGGCAGTTCTTCTATTGTTTTTTCAATTTGTGTAGGATAAACATTATAGCCCGATGAAATAATAAGTCGTTTAATACGCAGCTTATAGGTAACAAAGCCTTCCGCATCAATTGATGCCATATCACCTGTATGCAGCCACACATTTCCGTCCTTATGAACCCTGAGTGTATTGGCAGTTTCAACATCATTATTTCTATAGCCCAGCATAACAGTAGGTCCGCAGATACAAAGTTCACCGTCTGTATCAGCAGGCAAAACATTCGTAGTACCGGGCTCCACAACACACATTTTATTTCCTATAAGGGGTTTACCTATAGTACCCGATTTATAGCCATCGTAAACTGAAAGACTTAATGCGGCAAGGCCCTCAGTCATACCGTAGCCTTCACATATACGCACATCGGAATTGTGGGTTTTGAAAAATTCATTTACCCTTTCCTCAAGCGGTTTGGGCAGAGCATCGCCACCGCTCACTGCATATTTAAGGAAGGACAAATCAAGCTTATCTGCCTCCTTGACGTTAATAAGCGCCTCATATAATGTGGGCACACCGAACAGCATTGTGGGTTTATACTTCTTCAATATACTGCCGAATTTTTTGGAATCGAAAAGCGGAATCAAAACAGAGCATGCACCGAAGCAGAAGCCTACGTGGATACACACTCCCAGACCGAATCCGTGGAAAATAGGCAAAATGGCTAAAATCTTGTCACCCACACTTACGTCATAGAGGGTAATTATCGCCTGCATACCAAACGCATTGAAATTGCGGTTTGAAAGCATTATATCCTTTGGTGTCCCTGTAGTTCCTCCGCTGTGAAGTATAACTGCAGGCAAATTATTTTCTTCGCCTGTAGGCAAATACTCCCTGACCTTTACTTTAACCTTATTTGCAAACTCACTCCAGGTCAGATAACGCTTATCCTCTTTGGGTAATTCCTTCTTATTTTTGTTTGTTAAGGAATAGACTGTCTTTAACAACAAGGGCATAGAGTCACCTGCAGATGCTACAACTACCCTGTTAAGATCTGTTTCGTTAATAATATTTTTAATTTTGGGCAAACACATATCCATACACAACAAAACCTTACTGCCCGAGGAATTGATATAGCGTTTTATCTCCTCCTGACCTGACAACGGATGAACTATGTTTGCAATTGCACCGATTCTGTTAAGAGCGTAAACAGAAAGAACTGCCTCAGGTGTGTTAGCCATAAGGATTGTTACAATGTCACCCTTGCGCACACCTATTTCATAATAGGCGTTTGAAACACTTTCAATTCCGCAGATCATATCACCGTATGTGCATTTTGAACCATAGTATTCAAAAGCCAAAGCCTCAGGATGACTCTGTGCTGATATTTTAATCATACCGAACATTGATACATCGGGTACTGAAAAGCCCAACTCTGCCCCGCTGTCAATGTACTTATACAAAGGATTTTTCTCAACAGGATATTTATTCATAGCGTTCAAATTACTCATTTTTAATTTTTGCTTTTACCCTTTCTCTTAATTTATTGTTTTCTTCCTCAAGCTCACTACCCTCAATATAAACAGGCGGATGGAATTCTATTTCCACACTGCCTCTGAAAAGCCTGTATCTGCCGTTTATTGTAAAAGGCACAACAGGCACGCCTGTGTCGTATGCCATTTTTACCGCACCCATTTTAAAGGGCAACAAATTAACCCCCTCAGGCTTAATAACCGTACCTTCCGGGAAAATACCGATAACAGCACCATTATTCAAATATTCTTTTGCTCTGCGCAAAGCATCCGGATCCTTACTCTGACGGTTTACGGGTATAAGCCCTGCTGAATCAAAAAAGCATTTTGTAAACGGGTTACCAAAAATCTCCTTCTTGGCTAAAAAGTGAACACAACGCTTGGTGCCTGCCATTACTATGAAGCAATCCCACCATTCAACGTGGTTACCTGCCAGCACCACACCGCCTTGCTGAGGGATATTCTCAACACCACTGACCTTTGGTCTGAACAGAAGTTTAAACAAAGCAACTGCAGGCGGTCTAAGCATCATATATAAAGCAGGTGAAATAGTCATTTTTTTCATATTCTTCACCTTTTTTTGCGTTTTAAAACGAGCAAGCCCAAACCTACACCCGAAACCAGCACCGCTGCAGATGTTACAAGCAGCTGTTTTCTTTTTTCATCCTTCGCCTTAAGTGCTTTTGCTTCCACATTTTCGGCAAGCAGAGCAGCCCTTTCCTCATTAACCTTCAGGTTATCCATCACTCTTTTATATTCATCCACATAATAATTCTTGTCAAAAGTCATCCTTATTACTCCTCTCAATTTCAAGTTTTAAAAGCTCCCTGCCCTTTTGCAGACGTTTTCGCACAGCCTCTTCTGTTGCGCCAACGATTTTAGCGGTCTGCTTTACGGGATACCCTTCAATGTAGTATAACGCCATAACAATTTTATATTTAACAGGCAAATCCATTATTGCTTCAAAAACATAACGGTCCTCATATGTAACACCAATATCCTCCAATTCTTCAACATCCAAATTCTTTTTGCGACGGAGTAAGAGCATATTTTTGCTTATATTTGTTGCAACTCTGATTAGCCATGCTTTTTCGTGTTCATCATTTTCAAAAGCAGGAGCTTTTGTAAGATACTTCAGAAAGGTGTCCTGTAAAGCGTCCTCGGCATCATCCCTGTTACAAAGAATACAGTAGCATATTCTGAAAAGCATATTGCTGTATTTGTCAACAAGCTCTTTTATATAGTCTGAGTCAAAGACCTTAGTAACTTTGTCCAATAAAAATCACCTCTGTTAATAATACAAATAAAGAGATTAAAATGTGAATTTTTATTTGTTAACAATTTGTAAATTAAAAATATTATGGTAAATTCTTTTCTGTTTATGCAAAAACGATGCTTCCGACATTTTATCGGGAGCATCGTAGTTTTAAAAATCATTTCTTATCGTCATAGGCGACAATTCTCTCCCCGGGCTTAAGGGGTGGATTAAGTCCGCCGCAGATTATCTGTATAAGCTTTTCGCGCTCTGCTTCCAGATCGTCAGATTCAATGTAGTAAGGCTCGTGAACAACAATCTGCAGTCTGCCGAAAATGGGAATATATTTACCGTTTATTGTAACAGGTACAATAGGGCAATTAGTATCATACGCCATTTTAATTGCGCCCATTTTAAAAGGCAGAATCCTTACTCCCTCGGGCTTGATGATTGTGGTTTCAGGGAAAAGTGCGATCAATGCGCCTGCTCTGAGGTACTCCTCTGCCGACTCCAATGCCGCGTGATCCTTACGCTGGCGGTGTACGGGAATCATACCTGCCTTTGTCATAAGATAGCTTATAAACTTTGTATTATAAATCTCGTACTTTGCGAGGAAATGAACACAACGCCTGGTGCATGAACCGATAAGGGCAGGATCAAAAACAAACACATGGTTACCTGCGATAACGGCACCACCCTCTTTGGGTATATTTTCCTTACCTTTTATACGCGGTTGAAAAAGTATATAAAACAGCGCCTTAAGAAAAGGTCTTGCCACAGTATATATTGTGGGAGATACAAATTTATCGTTATTTTTCATATTTTCCACCTTACCAAAAAATTGCCGAAAGGCTTAAGGATAATACCACATAAAACAGCAAAAATCAACTGCTGATATTACACACCCTCAAAATAATCGGGATATTGTGCCATTACCTTTGTCTGAACAAGGTTAAACACAAGCACACCCTCGCCTGCATCACAATTATAGTGATCACCCAGAACCAGCTTGCCGTTTGTATAACTTATTTTCCTTTCAGGTGCTGCGCCGATGTGGTAAACACGCTCCAGATTATCCGGGCTTTTTTCATATCTGCTGCCTATAAGACTCTTTTTGAACTGTAATACATAATTAGTACCGGTATCCGGCTCCGAATAGATTGCAACAAGTGCTTTTGCATCCACATTAAATTGCTGTGAAATAAGCCTTATAAATTCATTGTTGGCAGAGTCTGAAAGGAAATTTTCTCCGTTTTTGTCGGGTATAACCACACCACCCGTGTTACTTGCGGCTGTAAGTGCCTCAAAAACATCATCCAAAGAAACAATTCCGTCAGAATTCATATCTGCAACTGCTAAATCAGGTTCAATTATTGAGCCTGCCATCTGAAGAATTATACGCGCATCCTGTGTATCCACTTTACCGCTGCCGTCAACATCGCCCAATACAACCTGTGTCTCCTCGGCAAGGGCTATATTTGAAAGGGAGCAACAAATCAGAACAGCAGAAAGTACCATTGCAGAAATCTTGTATCTTACCTTCATACAAAACACCTTTTCACAAAAAATTATTGTTCAAAAAACTTTTTAAAAGCTCTGTAAGCCATATACAGATCAAGCTTTGAAATTACCTCGTAGGGAGCGTGCATTGAAAGAACAGGCACACCAAGATCAACAACATCAACATTAAGGTTTGCGATATATTTGGCAACTGTTCCGCCGCCGCCTGCATCCACCTTACCCAACTCGCCGATCTGCCAAACGATATTGTCGCTGTCAAGCATACGCCTGATTTTACCCATATACTCGGCAGAAGCATCACTTGTGCCACCCTTACCGCGTGCACCTGTATACTTGGTAATAACAACACCCCTGTTGAGGTATGAAGTGTTATTTTTCTCAAACACCGAATTGAATGTGGGGTCATAAGCCGAATTAACATCAGCAGACAGACACTCACTCTTTGAAAGGACTCTGTAGCCCTCAATACCGTTTGCTTTTGCAAGGTCATTAATAAAGTATTCCAGATATGCGGACTGCAAGCCTGTGTTGCCGTCAGAGCCTGTTTCCTCCTTATCGGTAAGAACAGTAATTGCAGTATATTCCGGATTTTCAATATCGAATGCCGCCATTGCCGCAGGATATGCGCAAACACGGTCATCGTGACCGTAGGAACCTATAAGACCTCTGTCAAAACCAATATCATCTGCTTTAAATGCAGGCACAACCTCAAGCTCTGCGCTGAGGAAATCCGCCTCTTTAATGCCATACTTTTCGTTAAGAATCTTAAGAATGTTGAGCTTAACAAGCTCGCTGCCTTCATCGCCTTTAAAGGGACGACTGCCCACAATAACATTAAGCTCTTCACCCTGTATACCCTCGGAGAGAGTTCTCTTGCCCTGCTCCGCACCAAGGTGGGGAAGAATATCGGAAATCACGAACCTGGGCTCGCCCTCCTCTTCACCGATTTTAACGGTAACACTTGTACCGTCTGCCTTAACAACAACACCATGAAGTGCAAGGGGAATTGCTACCCACTGATATTTTTTTATACCACCGTAATAATGGGTTTTGAAAAGTGCAAGCTCATCACTCTCGTAAAGGGGGTTGGGTTTAAGGTCAAGTCGTGGTGAATCTATATGAGCCGCCGCAATCTTAACACCCTCACAAAGACACCTTGTACCAATAACAGCAAGAATTATTGCCTTGTGGCGGTTAACAAAATACACCTTGTCGCCTGCAGCATATTTTTTATCTGCATCAAACTCCGAAAAGCCACGGTTTTGTGCTTCTTTGAGTATTACTGCTGTTGCCTCACGCTCGGTTTTGGCTTCATTAAGGAAAACCTTGTAGCCCTCTGCAAAGGCATCGGCAGCTTCTTTCACATCATCCCCTACAACATCCAGGGCATGCTTCGGTTTATAGAAAAGCTCATTTTTCATTTCATCAACTGTTGACATTTTGTATTTCCTCCGTTTCGGTATTTTCCAAGTCGTACAACTCAATATAAATTTTGCGTGTTCTCATAATTTTATCCACATAACCACGGGTGTCATCAAAGGGGATATAATAAAGGGTTCTTCCATCATCAGAATAACGGGAATCGCCCAACCACTCCTTGACTCTGCCTATACCTGCGTGGTACGCGGCAACTGCTGTTTCAGTATCACCGAATTCTTCTGCAAGTAACCCCAAAAGGTATGCGCCATACCTCACAGATACCTCAGGCTCGAAAAGAGCATCATCTGATAGCTTTTCACCTGTTTTTGTCTGCAACCAATGAAAAGTTTCGGGTAAAATCTGTGTAAGACCCATAGCACCAACGGATGAAACTGCATCCTTATTAAAGCCGCTTTCAGTTTCAATAAGAGAATAAAGCAACGCCTCATCCAGACCATATTCATAAGCGTTAGCCTCAACAATCTCTGAATAGGATTTTGGATAAAGTGTCTGAAACACCAACAAAACCGTATTATATATTATTATAACTAAAAACACCGCCAATAGCAATAGTGCTATGGTTAGTTTAACTTTATTTTTCTGCCGTATTGTCAATTAAAAAGCTCCTTTACAACAGGCAAAAGCTCATTTTCCAATAAATAAGGTTCATACGTGCGCACAACAAAATCTGCTTCAGAAAGGTAAAAATCATCATCCTTTTGTCCGTTGATGCGCACAACAGCATCCTCCCGTGATATATTGTCGCGCCTCATTATACGCTCCAAACGGATATCCTCGGGAGCGTGAGCAACAACCATAATATCACACTGCTCCGCAAAACCTGATTCAATAATAGCCGCCGCATCTACAACCACCACCTGATGATTGACAAAGCCTTCCTCTGCCCGGCGGTTAATTGCCTCATTTATGGCAGGGTGCATCAATGAATTTAACAGCCGAGTTTTTTCAGGTGTAGAAAAAGCCGCTTTTGCCAAAGACTTTCTGTTCAATGTGCCGTCAGGATTCAAAATATTGCCGAAAGCCTGTGAAAGACGGGGTAAAAGCCGGGCATCATCAACAAGAACCTGACGGGCAACAATGTCCCCATCAATAATGTATGCGCCTTTTTCACTCAAATACTTACTTATTGTTGATTTACCTGCACCCGTTTTACCTGTGAGTCCCACAAGTTTTTTCATAATACCACCTCAAAGGTCAATAACATTAAATGATGCCGCCCTCAGGAGTCTGTTAAGGACTGCAAGATTATTGTCATTTTCACGGTCAGGACATCTTACATAACAGGTTTTAACGCCCTTTTCATCAAGCAATCTGAGAGATCCGAAAAGTGCGTGTGAAAGCTCCCTGTAATTTTCGCTAAGACCGTATTGCAGATACGGAACATCCAAGCCCTCACCCTCTCCGTTGAAAACCATAGCATAAGAGTTTCCGTCATTGTGATTATTGACATAATCGCAAAAGCTACGGTAGCCGCCGCAAAGAATTATAATCTGCGCATCAGGTGAATAATGCTTGTACTTCATACCGGGAGAGGAAACCCTTTCTCCTTTTTTTAACGGATTCAAAACCGCATCGTCAACATCAACCTCACCCAGAACATTCTTCAGTTGGCTGATGGTTATATTGCCGGGACGTAAAAGCTTGGGCACGGGTGTTGCAAGGGTAATAACTGTTGACTCAACGCCCTCAGCACACTCACCGCCATCAATAACCATAGGTATTCTGCCGTTCAAATCTGTATAGACGTGCTGTGCTGTCGTGGGACTTGGTTTACCTGAAAGATTGGCGGAGGGTGCCGCAAGGGGTAATCCTGCAACCTTGATAAGTCTGTTTGCAACAGGGTGTGACGGACATCTGACCGCAACTGTATCGAGTCCGCCTGTAACGCACAAGGGCACCTTATGGGATTTTGGTAAAATAATTGTCAAGGGCCCGGGCCAGAAGGCTTCGGCAAGCATTTTTGCTTTTTCCGGCACCTCACTTACAAGGTCATAAATTTCAGAAAAATCTGAAATATGAACTATCAAAGGGTTGTCCTGGGGACGTCCCTTTGCTTCAAAAATACGTTTTACCGCATCTTCCGAATAAGCATTACCTGCAAGTCCGTAAACAGTTTCTGTGGGAATACCCACAACCTGCCCCTCTTGCAAAAGGCAAGCCGCATCTGTATATGCCCCGTCACCAGCCGACGGGGTTAATTTAATAAGTCGGGTTTTCAAAGCATTAATCCTCTTTTAATCTGTCTGCTGTGTCTGCCGTAATAAGAGCATCGATGATTTCATCCAAATCACCGTTCATTATGGCTTCGATTCTGTATATTGTAAGACCTATTCTGTGGTCACTTACGCGCCCTTGGGGGAAGTTGTAGGTGCGTATTCTTTCGCTACGGTCACCTGTACCTACCTGGGAACGGCGTTCATCCGCAATTTCCGCACTCTGCTTTTCACGTTCAACCTCCAGAAGTCGTGAACGTAGAATCTTCATAGCGCGGTCTTTGTTTTTATGCTGACTGCGTTCATCCTGGCACTCAACAACCGTACCCGTGGGAATGTGGGTGATTCTTATTGCAGACTCAGTCTTATTAACGTGCTGACCGCCTGCACCGCTTGAACGGTAAGTATCTATTTGCAAATCTGCAGGGTCAATGGCAATATCGACCTCCTGTGCTTCAGGCAGAACCGCCACGGTTACTGTGGATGTATGAATTCTGCCGCCTGACTCAGTTTCAGGTACACGCTGAACACGGTGAACACCGCTTTCAAACTTAAAACGAGAGTAAGCACCCTCGCCCTCAATCATAAAGCTTATTTCTTTAATACCGCCAAGGCCTGTTTCATTAACAGAAAGCACATCGGGATGCCAACCGCGACCCTCGGAGTACATAGAGTACATTCTGAACAGGGAGTTGGCAAAAAGTGCCGCCTCCTCACCGCCTGCACCTGCACGGATTTCAATAAAAACATTCTTGTCATCATTGGGATCCTTAGGCAGAAGTAATATTTTCAGCTGTTCGTGAAGCTGTTGCACCTTTTCCTTACATTCCTCAACTTCAATCTCCAGCATTTCCTTCAGCTCTTTATCAGGGTGCTCCGCAAGCATCTGCTTTGCCGCCTCACCGTCGGAGAAAGCCTTTTTGTACTCTCTGAAGGTTTCCACAATAGGGGTAAGATTTTTCAATTCCCTCATAAGCTCAGCATACTTTTGCTGATCCGAGACAGTCTCGGGCATACACAAAAGCTCATTGACCTTTTCAAACCTTGTTTCAACGTGGGTAAGTTTATCAATCATCAGTATTCTCCCTGATTACTTTTTTTATATTCTTCTCCGCCTTTACACGGGGTATAAGGAACTCTCGCTCACATCCGCAACAGCGAAGCCTGAAATCCATACCCGAACGCAAAACAAGAAACCGCTTGTTACCGCAGGGGTGTTGTTTTTTCATCTCTAAAATATCACCGACACGGATATCCAACCAAAATCCCTCCAATTATAAAATAACAGAAATATTGTACCATACTTTTACATAAAATTAAAGAGTAGAACGAAAATAAATGAAAACAGGTGATAAAAGAATGGTATTCAACACCCCCGAAGGCTTTTTGCTGAACACTAAAGAGAACAGGCAGTATCTGTCATCTGCAGAGAATATCCGCAAAGCGTGGACAGAAAAAAAACCATTGGAGCAAAGGGTTACATATTGTGACTGTCATCACAATTTACATATTGACTTAGGTGAATTTCACGGAATTATCCCACGTGAAGAATGTGCCGTGGGTATCGACGACGGCACGGTAAAAGATATTGCCATAATTGCACGTGTTAATAAGCCCGTAAGATTTGTTATTGACGATATACTTGAGGGTGAAGGTAAAAAAACTGCCTTACTAAGCAGAAAAAAGGTCCAGGAGGACTTTGTAAAGAACGGACTGTCACGCATTACCCCGGGTGATATTATAGATGCTCGCATTACGCACCTTGAAAACTTCGGTGCTTTTTGTGATGTGGGTTGCGGTATAAATGCCCTATTGCCCATTGACAATATATCCGTATCACGCATACCCCATCCAAATGTAAGATTCAATGTGGGCGAAGATATAAAAACAGTTGTACGCTCCTTTGATGAAATGGGGAGAATAACGCTTTCACACAAAGAGCTGTTGGGTACCTGGGAAGAAAACGCCGAGCTCTTTGTTCCCGGTGAAACTGTAAGCGGTGTTATCCGAAGCATTGAAAACTACGGTATATTTGTTGAACTGACCCCCAATCTGTCGGGTCTTGCAGAATATACCCCCGATGTTTACGAGGGGCAACAGGCAAGTGTATATATCAAAAGCATCATCCCTGAAAAAATGAAATTCAAGCTTATTATAGTAGATGCCTTTGATGCCAAATACCCTAAGCTAAAGCCCAATTATTTTATAAATCACGGGCACTTGGACACTTTCCGCTACTCACCCGAAAATTGTTCAAAAGTTATAGAAACAACCTTTTAATATCCGCTTGTAAAAAAATATGCTGTATTGTATAATTAACTCATCAAGCTCTTAAGGAGATTTAGTTATGCAATACAGCAAATTTAATTCTATCGGCAGAGAAATATCCAAACTCGGTTTTGGTCTTATGCGTTTACCAAAGCGGAATGACAACGAAGACATTATTGACCGCGACGAGGCGTTCAAGCTCATTGACCTGGCTATGAAAGCAGGTGTCAACTACTACGACACCGCATATTTTTACCACGGCGGTGACTCGGAGCAGTTCGCCAAAGAGGCTCTCAGCAGATATCCGAGAGAATCATTTTGTCTTGCCACAAAGCTTCCGGGGACATATATGAGGGATGAGGGTATTCACACTGACGAAATCTTTAACGGACAGTTGGAAAAATGCGGTGTGGATTACTTTGATTTTTACCTTTTGCACGCCGTTAACAGAGATATTATGAAGACCTTTGAGGCAGACAACTCCTATGAGTACCTGTCAGAACAAAAAAGATTGGGTAAAATCAGACATCTCGGCTTCTCATACCACGGTGATCTTGAATTTTTTGAAGAACTTGTTGACAAATACAAATGGGATTTTGTCCAGCTGCAGATAAACTACTACGATTGGGAAGCAACAAATGCGAAAGCATTTTACAAAATCTTAGAGGACAGAGGCATCCCCTGTATCATTATGGAGCCTGTACGTGGCGGCTCACTGCACACACTCAACCCGGAGGCAAAGGCTGTTTTTGATGAATTGGGTAATGCTTCTTACGCATCATACGCCCTGCGTTATGTTGCCCAGCTGCCGAATGTACTTACAACACTCAGCGGTATGTCTACCTATGAGCAGGTTGCAGACAACCTGGAAACCTTCAATGAATGTAAACCTCTTTCACCTGAGGAGCAACAGGCAATAGAAAAAGCAAACGTACTTTTCAGAAAGAATTTTGCAGTTCCCTGCACAGACTGCAAGTACTGTGTGGAGCATTGTCCCGCAAATGTGGACATTCCCCTGAACTTCAAGGCATATAATGAATACAACAAAACACGCAACAAGGGTGATTTTGACAGAGAATACTCCCTTGTACCGGAGGAAAGACGCGCCACACTTTGCATCGAATGCGGTGTATGCAAATCCCATTGTCCTCAACAGATAGATATCCCCCGAAGCCTTAATAAGGTTAGAGCTTTAGCCGAATGAGGAGTACGAAATGAAAAAAGTATTTTTTAAATATACAGCATTAACCGGTTGCATACTCTCTTTGCTTACATTTCTGTACGGGTGCCAAAGCAACTCAAATGCTGTTGTTACGGATATTATAACCGAAGCATCACAGGTATATATCAACGGTGAGCAGGTAGACACCGTGGAAGCCAGATTGGGAGCCTTTCAGGGCAAGCAGGGCGATTATATTGAATTCCGCTTTGGCGAACCCAAAAGCTTTAACACTATTTTTATAAACGAAAAAACCGCTTCCGTACGTCAATATAATATCTATGCGGAAATCGACGGCAAGCTCACACTGATTCATACAGGCAAAAATATTTTTCAGGAAAATATTGTTACAGAACCGGTTACGGCTACTGCATTTAAATTCGAGGTGGTAAACACCACCATCGGTGATGATAATTTTACAATACAGGGTATAAGCGCTTACCTTATTGAAGAAGGAGCATAACTTATGAGTATAAAATTCATTGAAAGCAACAAAACATTCAAGCTTGATTCAAAGACATCCACATATATGTTTGGTGTGTTTGAGGGTAACTACCTTGTGCATTATTATTATGGTGCAACAATCCCTGATGAGGATGCTTCTGAGCTTCGTTTCAGACCCGGCTTTGCATCATTCTGTCCCGACAGCCCATCGGCAAGGGTTGATAACTTCTCACCTGATGTAACACCATTAGAGTATTCTACATTCGGCGCAGGTGATTTCCGTCTTTCTGCTTTTGCTGTAGAAAACAGCGAGGGTAACAAGGTAACGGATTTACGATATGTAAGCCACAAAATTTATAGCGGTAAAGAGCCTATCCCCGGTATGCCCTCACTCTACCTTAACAATGAAAGCGAGGCAGACACACTTGAGGTTGTTACCGAGGACAAGGTAACAGGTGTTAAGGTTATACTTATTTACACGGTATTTAATGACTACGGCGCAATTACCCGCCGCGTTAAGGTTGAAAACCCTACAGACAAGCCCTTTTACATTGACACAATCCATTCTGCCTGCGTTGATTTCCCCGGTATGGATTACGAAATGCTTGATCTTTACGGCAGATGGGTAAAAGAGCGTGCACTTGAAAGATACCCATTACACAGAGGTATCCAGTCAATCAAGAGTAAGCGTGGCTCCTCAAGCCACAATCACAACCCCTTTACTGCAATTATCAGCAAGGGTACAACTGAAGATTACGGTGACTGCTACGGTTTTAACCTTGTTTACAGCAGTAACTTCTCAATTGACGTCGAGGTTGACGGCTTCGCATCAACTCGCCTTGTTATGGGTATTAATCCCGAAGGCTTCAAGTGGTACCTTGAGCCCGGCGAGGAATTCTATTCCCCCGAGGCAGTTATGGTTTACACCAACCAGGGTCTTGGTGAAATGAGCCGTATCTTCCACAGACTTTACGGTAACAATCTTATCCGCGGTCAATGGAAAAAGGCAAAACGCCCCCTTCTTATAAACAACTGGGAAGGTACAGGTATGAACTTTGACCACGACAAGCTTGTTTCCTTTGCTCACCACGCAAAGGATATCGGTCTTGAAATGCTTGTAATGGACGACGGTTGGTTTGGTAAGCGCGACGACGACAGATCATCCCTCGGTGACTGGAAGGTAGCTGAATACAAGCTGCAAAAAGGTCTTTCCGGTCTTATTAAGGAAGTTAATGACTGTGGTCTTAAATTCGGTATTTGGTTTGAACCGGAAATGATTTCTCCCGACTCGGATATTTACCGCGAGCATCCCGACTGGTGCTTACACACCGAGGGTCGCGACAAATCAATTGCACGTACTCAATATGTAATTGACTACTCCAGAAAGGAAGTCCGTGATCATATTTACAGTATGATGCACGACATTCTCTCAAATAACAACATTGACTACGTTAAGTGGGATTTCAACAGAAACCTTACTGAGGTTTCCTGTGCACAGTTACCGAAGGAGCGTCAGGGCGAGGTTTTCCACCGTTTTGTCCTTGGTACATATGAGATTATGGACAGACTTACAAAGGACTTCCCTCACATTCTTCTTGAAAACTGCTCAGGCGGTGGCGGACGCTTTGACCCCGGTATGCTTTACTACTCCCCCCAGATATGGACAAGCGATAACACAGATCCCATTGAAAGACTGACAATCCAGTTCGGCACATCAATGTGTTATCCCACATCCACAATGGGTGCACACGTTTCCGCAAACAGGCGTACAGGCTACGAAACTAAAATGAATGTAGCTCTGTGGGGTTCCTTCGGATATGAACTTGACCCCGACAAGCTGACTGAGGACGAAAAGAACGAAATCAAGGCACAAATTGCACTTTACCACAAATACTACGATGTAATCCACTATGGTGACCTTTACAGACTCATAACACCCTTTGAAAACGAGTTCAGAGTTGCCTGGGAGCATGTAAGCGAAGACAAAAACGAGGCTCTTGTTACTGTTATACAGATAAAGCATCCGTACGATGAATTCTTTATTCTGAAGCTCAAAGGTCTTGATCCTGCAAAGATTTATGTTGACAGCGAAAGCGGCAGAAAATACAGCGGTGCTTACCTTATGAACGCAGGTCTTAACCTTACCTATAAGCCCAACAGAGACG
>JAZULH010000029.1:0-3280 GCA_045602985.1 Acutalibacteraceae bacterium
TTACCGCATGCACCACCTGAGGGCCAACCGCCTTCATCATAAATCCAGCAATTCATACCGAGAGCTTTTCCCTTTTCAATAGCATAGGTGCAAAGCGCAAAAAATTCTTCTGTGAGATAATCAGGCTCAAGGTTAGTGGGCATACTGTCAGGGCGAAAGCTCTTCGGCTCAGGAAGAATATAAAACGCCCTTATACCGAGATTCTGCATCTCAAGGAGCTGTTGGTCTATAATACGGCAACTACAGATGTCATTCCACACCCACACATACACAGGTGAATATGAAGCATCGGGAGTTACAAAATCATTTATATCAAATTTTTCGGTATTTTTATACATTTGCATTGTATCTGTCCTGCTTTTCCAAATGATTTACAAAGAGTTTAAGAGCAACAACCATTACTCCGTAAAGTACTGCAAGGAGAATCGGATATACTTTAATACCCAAGATACCGCTAATAAGGCTGACCATAGGTGGTGCTAACATAACTCCGATATAAGCAAAGGCTATCTGCGAACCCATAATAGATTGTGATGCTTCCTTACCGAAGTTGTGAGGTGTAAGGTGTATCATATTGGGGTAAATAGAACCATTACCCAAGCCTACAAGGAACAAGCCAACCACAGTAAAAGCACCCGATAAGGGAAGAAGCATAATTACAATAGCTGGTGCAAGAATAAAAGCACCTATACCTATGCGCTTCCATGTGCTGATTTTATTTGAAAGCAGGCCTGAAACGAAACGTCCCATAGACATTCCTGCATAATAAACAGTCAGAGCGAGTGCACCGTGCTCCACATCAAAGCCTTTTTCTGCTACAAGATATGTACTGCCCCACACACCGCAGGCATATTCAATTGCATTTGTTGCAAGCATAATAACCCAGACTATACGGACCTCGGGCATTTTTAACATCTGTAAAAGAGAGAGGTTTACCCCCTTCTCCTCTTCCTCCTCTTGATTACCGGAATTCTTTTTCCACAGGGGAAGAGACACAAGCAGTAATATAGTGATAACCGACTGAACATAAAAAGCATAACGGTAACCACTGCGCCAACCTGCATCACCAAGAGCCTGCGACATAATATAAGGACTGAGAGTTACTCCGACACCATAAAAGCAGTGGAGAAAATTCATATGACTTGCTTTAAAATTAAGTGCCACATAGTTATTAAGCCCCGAATCAATAGCACCTGCACCAAGACCGAGAACAACTGCAACAGGTATCATAACCCAAAAGGACGGAGCTACAGAAAAACCAAAGAGAGCTACTGCAGTCATAGCAGTGCTGAAGGCGGTAACCTTAGATGTTCCGAATTTATTGAGAATTCCTGCACTGAACATACTCGATAGCACGGTGCAACCTGAAATTATAAAAGTAAGAATACTTACCGCCTCAACAGGAATATTCAATTCGGTATGTATAGCAGGCCAGGCAGAGCCAATAAGAGAATCGGGAACTCCAAGACCTATAAATGCAATGTAGATAACAACTAATAAAAACGCCATTTTTATGCTCCTAATAAGCTCTGGTCAAAGGCGAACAAAGCCTCGTTAATTTCAAAGATATTGTAATTACCTTTACTTATAAAATATTCGATTATAATATCGAATTTGTTGCTGTGGGAAAGGGCAAAGCCTGCCTTTTTCAGCATATCCTCTGTTTCATCCAGAGAAAGCTCCAGGGCAATTGCAAAGGCTATTGCAGTAGGCTTTGACGGCTTATAATGCACATCACCACGGATTTTAGAGAACAGCTTACGACCGATGTTTGCCTTTTTATAGCACTGAGCATCGGTCATACCCTTTTCGTCGATTTTACGAAGAAGCATCTGAGAAAAGCTCTCGTCAATCTGAGCAACCACATCCTCGAGAGAGGCTGCTTTCGGCGCAGGAACAGATGCACACATTGGTGCATAACAATCACATTCCTCAACAGCATCGCTTAAAACTCTGCTTTGCGTGAATGCAACGCTGTTTCCGTAAATATTACGACGGGTACGGTTGATTATTTCGTGCTCGTCAACATACCTGTCGTCAATGTATTCGGCAATATCAGAGAAAAGCTTTTCGCTGATTTGATATGCCTTCTTATCGAAAATGACGATATAAACTGTCATTTCATTTTCCAACAGAAAATCGCTTATAACATCAATTGCAACCTTGAGAGCCTTGTCCTTCGGGTAGCCATATACACCCGAAGAAAAGAGAGGAAATGCAACGCTTTCGCAGTTATTCTCTTTGGCAAGCTCCAAGGATTTTTTGTAGCAGGATTCAAGAAGAGCCTTTTCGCCATTGTTGCCCCCCTGATACACAGGGCCAACAGTATGTATAACATACTTGCACGGGAGCTTATATGCACCTGTAACCTTAGCATTACCTGTTTCGCAACCGCCCATGGTTCTGCATTCCTCCAGCAACCCCTCACCTGCTGCACGGTGAATACAACCATCCACACCGCCACCACCTAAAAGAGTGGAATTGGCAGCATTAACAATGGCATCAACCGTCATTTTTGTTATATCATTTCTTACTATTTGTAGTGGCATAGAATCACCTTTAACTTTAATCAAACCAATTATATACTATTTTTTGATTTATATCAATTGTTCTGAATTATTCTGTATTATTCGTATTTTTGTTCATTTGGGGCTGTATTGTTCCCATTTTCCGGTCATTTTGGGAACAATATCAAGGTTTTTAAGGTTATTTCAAAGGTGTATTGTTCCTATTTTTATTCAAAACTCATTTTCGTGTTCCTTGAAAAAGCTGTAGTATGCTCTGACATTTTCAAGCTCTGTCCAATTACATTCCCTTGCCGGATATAAGTCAAGGTTATAGACCTTTGCGCCGGGCATTGCAAGAAAGAACGGCGAATGGGTTGATATGACAAACTGACAGCCGTAAAATCTTGCTGACTGGTGGATATACTCCGCCAACTCCTTTTGCCTTGTTGCAGAAAGTGAATTTTCGGGCTCATCTATGAGATACAAGGCATCTCTATCTATTCGCTCTGTGTAATACCTCATAGCGGTTTCACCGTTTGACTGCATATCAACATTTCGCATAAGGCGGTTTTTAACGAACATTGACTGAGTTGATTTTTTGGCATCCATACTTTCTTTCCAATCATCATAATCCGCCATTGATTTCAGCTGATGACTGCTGTATTTCCTGTCGAGATACTCATCAAAAAGCTCGTTTCTGCGAACATCAATACCATCATTCAGATAGCGGATATTAAGCAGATAATCGGTAACATCATCACTTGTAAGAATCT
>JAZULH010000030.1:0-2083 GCA_045602985.1 Acutalibacteraceae bacterium
CGACCCCGTTTCCGTCGAGTTCTGCCACAAGATCGGCCTCGATTACGTTTCCTGCTCTCCCTTCCGTGTTCCCATCGCAAGACTGGCCGCCGCTCAGGCTGCTATAAAGGATGGCAGGAAATAAGTTCCGAACCTGCTAAACAGGTCGGAGGAACCTGGTTTATGTTCGCTCAGTTCACACTGACCAAGGAGGACGCGAAGAAGTATTTATACTCAAGCTCCACCAAACGCCGTGTGCATAACTGGGACGACATAACTGTCAGGTTGTTTATCTGATATAGCGATCCCCCTGTCGAGTAATCGACAGGGGGATTTTTGCGGTTATGAGTGTTATTTCAATAGCAGCACACAAACCACTCATTTGTACTGGGTTCAATTGGCTGACACTTTCTCAAGAATTTTCTTTGTGCCTGAAATTTCAGCATTGACAATGTCAATCATGCGCCTGACATTTGCCGCGTGGAAAGGGGAAACCTGTTCTTCCCAGGAGGCAGTTACCTGCCTTTCTATTCCCCGGAGATATTTTGTGAGATTGTCCAGTCGTTTTTCTAACAACTGCTTCTGTTCGGCTGAATTAAAAGAGTCCATAAAAAAAGCGGCGATAGAAAAAACATTCACATCATAATCAAACGTAATGATCGAATGGCTCAGGGTGCTTTTTAGTTCCGAGCTTCCCTGAGCGGTAAGTCTGAATACTGTTTTATCAGGCATATTGCCGTCCTTTTCAACAGTACCGGATATATATCCTTTCTTTTCCAAAGCTTTAATCGTAGCATAAACAGTGGAGTCCGCAATATTATACCAATGCTTTATATTCATCCATTGTAATTGCTTGATGATTTCATAAGCATTAAGCGGAGTGCTGTTTATCAATCCCATAATCATAGTGGCTGATTTTGATAACATACCTCGCACCTCTTGACTTTTTTATAGATTTATACTACTCTATATATAGAGTAGTATTGATATGCACTACTATTATATCATGTTCATAAAAAAATGGAATACTGTAAAAAAGAAATATCAGAGGAGATTGATGGAATGAGATATATTGCAGAAAGCAAAGTTTTTAATTCTGTTTTGCTGATTACAATCATAGGTGAATTTCTTTTGCCATTCATATTGAAACGGTTTTATGCCGGATACAACAGCAGGACAATGGTAATGAGTGCATTGGGAAGTCCGCAAAGCCCGGTCAGGCTTATCTATAATATATGGCTAATCTGGCTTGGATGTTTTTTGACATTTTCTGCTTTTGTTTTCTTTTGGAAAACAAAAGCGAATTTTCCGATTTTGTCAATTTTACTGCTTCTCTCGATTGGAATCTTTGCGGTTGGAGCAGGATTGCTTTCCGGACTATTCAGCGTGAATGAGAGCAAAGACGCAGTTACCACGGCATCAAAGATACATGGAGCAGGTGCAGCGATAGGATTTATGGCGTTGTTGTTCTTTCCTTTAATAAACGGTATTTTGTCATTCAAGCAGAATGAGACTATATCAGGTATGGTTAACATTGTTTCTTTCATTTTAGCCTTAGTTTGTTTTGTGTGTTTTGTTATGGGAGATAAGGAGAAATTTCAAAATACGGTTTTAAAATATGAGGGATTATGGGAAAGGCTTACTCTGTTTTGCATGTACATTCCATTAATTTATAAGTCTGTTTACAATCTTGCATTCTTCAGATAAATATATTAATTAGATATCAATCAGGTCATCGCACATTCGCACCTGCTTTCTTCTTTTGGTACAATCCAATCGAAAGGCAGGTGCATTTTTATGCCGCGATTTATTGAACAGTTCTACTACGGAAATATGGAGCCGCAGGAACGCAGTACGAAGATGAACAAATCGGTGCAGAAACAACTGGAGATCATGATGAAGTGCGAGGATTTGTTGACTGAAGCACTCACCGACGAAAAAAAGCAATGGTTTCTCGACTATGTTGACGCATGGCATGAGGTCAACAGCGAATCCAATCTCGACAGCTTCATTATGGGTTTCCGCCTCGGTGCGGGCTTTGCCTATGACACATTTGTCAGTACAGATGCACCATTTACGGATTTTTCAGAGGGGTGATAAGCAT
>JAZULH010000031.1:0-14935 GCA_045602985.1 Acutalibacteraceae bacterium
CAATCGGGTAATTTCTTACCAGGAAATTGACTTTCAGATAACCACAGAATAATCTCATCTGCTTTATACGTCTGTAACATAAGAGATTTTATTGCAAAAAACGCTTGATTGATTCTTGTAGGAAAGGATGTAAGCGAAACCCTAACCTTCACATCCCATATTTTTGTCGTGGTAATTACGGTGGACCTCACATCCCCAGTCTATGTTCTCTGCAATTTCACGACATTTTTTAATATTCTCAACATCGTCTGCCCTGCCCTCTCGCGGACCGTCCTGCCACAAAAGGAGCACGCGGGGCTTCGCCTTACGGACTGTTTCAAAGCTTTTTCTGAATTGTTTGGGTCTTGCAAAGAATATACAAAGAACCGCAACATCGTTTTTCCATTTATCCGTACAAAATCTCCTGATAATAATTAAAATACAACTGATAAAAAATAAAAATTACCCTGAACAACTTTGCAATTACAAAGTACACACCACACTATAAAAGGATAAATTTTATTTACAACATATCATTCCTACTTTTGATAATGTTAGTTGTAGCATCAATAAAAATTGGAACAATAAAGAACACCGTTATAGTAACCTCAAAAACATATCCGATAGGATTAAAAATCGACAAAAGTACAATATACACACAAACAATGTCAAAAAGCAATGTGCTACAGTTGTTTCTTTTCAGTCCGCTAATTATAATATCTCTACCTTTAACAAATGGCACAACAAGCGCAACAACACCTATGATACCATAATTTGCCAATGTATGGAAAAACAAGGAATGCGCATCACTTGCAACGTTATTACCACCCCATATGGGACTCTTGGCAAACTCCACAAAAGCTTCAAATATTCGTTCAGGTCTCGAACCAAGGCTCTCTGCACCACCACCTGTTAACGAGTGGTGTATCAGCAAAAACTTATCTGCCAACAATGAATTGCCAAATAAATCACTCAGTTTGAGTGTTATGGATGGCAAAAGGAACAGAAATACAACCGCAACACCTACCCCTAACACTCTAATCATAGGATTTTTTACGTAAAAGAGCAGCATAAGAGCCAAACAAACTGTTGTCAATATCAACAGTGTTGTATACATTGTTTGGATAATATAATAGTAACAAAACACCGTAAGCAACGCACAGATAATTCTGACATATATTCTCCTGGCATTAAAAATCAACCACGCAATACACAGCGTAACAAGGCCTATCATATAAGAAAACTCAAAGCCGCCAACATTTTTAAGTCTATAGGAATTGATTTCCATAGAGCTTGTAGATATGCTCTCTGCCAACAGACGAGCTATCCATTCATTTTCTGATAGCGCCTGTAGTGTTCTGAAAAAAACAAACGCAGTTACCACTACAAAACACATCAAAACAAATATTTTTTGTTTTTTGTTACAATATTTTATAGCGTAGCCTCCCCATAGCACCGGCAAAAAAAACCTGACATGGCGAACAAACTCATTTACACCATTAACAAAAGTAAGTTCTTTCAGCATCAATACAAACATCAGTATTATCGACAAACATACCAAAATAATACTGTAGGTAACCCACTCCGTATTTTTACGCATAATAAATGGCATAGATGCCAACATCAACAGCGCTACAAGTATATACGGCAACACATATTTTGTATACGGCAAAATATACACGGTAAAAGTCATTACCACGTACAAAACAAATATGGACAAACGTCTGTCTTTTTTATTTGATTCCATTATTTGATTACTCATTATTTATTTGCTTCTTTCCTCATCTGCGAATACAGGTTTATGTATTCGTCTATCATTTTCTCTTTCTCATATTTACAGATTGCAGCCCTGCTTATTCCCTGCTTATCAAAGTCACAATCCAATAAACTCAAAACATTCTCTTTTTTTTAATCGAAATAAGCTTTTGTGTGGAGAGAAGGCACCCGCCATACATCAAGCCCGTGAAACGTGACAGCAGATTATTAAGCTTTGAGTAAAGCTCACCACAGGTTTTATAAACATTTTTATCCGTGGTTTTCTCTCCTCTGCCATAACATATAACAGAATCAATTCCTTCGGACACAAAATATGAATGAATGTCACCCATTATTTTCCCTGTGCTTCCCTTATTGTAAACACAGTTTACCTGCAAAACTTTCATTTCATCTCTCTGTAAAAGCTAATTAATCCCTGTTAAAAAGGTCTCGTGTATATACTTTATCTTTGACATCATCAAGGATATCATCGTATCTGTTAGCGAGTATTACCGCGCTGTCGCGTTTAAAGGCTTCGATATCATTGACAACCTTACTACCGAAGAAGGTGGAGCCGTTTTCCAAGGACGGCTCATAAATAATGATTGTAGCACCCTTCGCCTTAATACGCTTCATAACACCCTGGATAGATGACTGTCTGAAATTATCGCTGTTTGATTTCATTGTAAGTCTGTAAACACCGACAACAATACCCTTCTCCTTATCAGCATCAAATTTATCGCTGTCATAAGAATAGTAGCCTGTTTTCTTAAGAACTCTGTCAGCAATGAAATCCTTTCTTGTCCTGTTGGAAGCAACAATGGCAGCAATAAGGTTTTCGGGAACATCCTTATAGTTTGCCAACAACTGTTTGGTATCCTTTGGCAGACAGTATCCGCCATAGCCAAATGAAGGATTGTTGTAGTGCTCACCGATTCTGGGGTCAAGGCACACACCGTCGATAATCTGCTTTGTATTAAGCCCCTTTAATTCAGCGTATGTATCAAGCTCATTGAAGAAGGATACTCGGAGAGCAAGATATGTATTGGCAAAAAGCTTAACTGCCTCTGCCTCGGTAAAGCCCATATAAAGAACATCAACATTTTCCTTAAGTGCAGACTCCTTAAGAAGGCCTGCAAAAGCTTGTGCCGCTTGAACAAGCCTCTCATCCTGAACATCTGTACCAACGACAATTCTTGAAGGATACAGATTATCATACAACGCCTTGCTCTCACGAAGAAATTCGGGGCTGAAAAGAATATTGTTGCTGCCCATCTTCTCGCGGATGCGTGCTGTAAAGCCAACCGGAACTGTTGATTTGATAATCATGATAGCATCAGGGTTGTACTCCATAACAAGCTTAATAACGCTTTCAACAGCAGATGTGTTGAACTCATTAAGCTCAGCATCATAGTTTGTGGGAGCAGCAATAATAACAAAATCAGCATCACTATATGCTTTTTTTGCATCAAGAGTAGCTGTTAAATTAAGCTCCTTTTCACGGAAAAACTGCTCGATTTCATTATCCTGAATGGGAGAAATCCTGTTGTTGATCATCTCAACCTTTTCAGGAATGATATCCACCGCAGTTACGGTATATTTCTGTGAAAGAAGTGTTGCCATAGATAATCCTACATAACCTGTACCTGCTACTGCAATTTTGTAAGCCTTATTTGTTCCCATATTTTTGTCCTCCATTTATCTGTATGTTTCTATTGTTTTTTTGCCTTCAACGAAAAGCTTGTATATATAAGAAAGTGAATAATCCTTGTGAATTTTAGAATTACGCCAAGCATAATAAAGGAAAATAAGGGGATAGAGTTTGGGAAATGCAGTTTTGTAAACCATACCCCTATCTTTAAAGAATTGATCATTGATACCCTTGTACCAGGTGGATTGGGAATCATCAACATCACCGAGAAAATATGTGTGACTGTAAAGCACAAGCCCTGAATCAAGACAATCCTTCAGAAAAACGGAATCCTCACCGCTGCTGAACTCGGCGCCGCCGCCAAAAAGTAGAGAGAACACAACGCGCTCCCGTAATAATGCTTTACGCCTGGCGGCAATTAACGTAGCACCATAACGCATAGAGTTAAACGCACACAGTTTTTTACACTCAGTATTGTTACGGTGTCCGCCAATATTTTTGTTGGAATTTATAAGGTTAATGTTAAAACAGATAAGGTCAGCCTCATTATATTCTCTGAATGCGTTAAGCACCCCTTCGGGATAACCGTCAGCATATGTCATATCATCATCCGCGAAAAGAATAATATCCGCATCGGAATGGAGTATACCTGTATTACGGCTGAGACCGATGCCCCTTTCGGGCATTGAAATCCACTTTATTGTGTGACCCTTGTAATCAAACTCTGTAACTGCATCTTTGTCGCACTGGTTGATAACTACGGCATCACTCTGTATATTCATTTTATCAAGCAAAGTGTAATCTGTCTGATTCATTGTAGAAACAATAACCTGTAAGCGCATTTATAACATTCCTTCAATTAACGTGATAATATTTTTATAAGTGATGCTTCTGTCGAATTTCTCATTAGCGAGGCGACTTGAATTTTTACCCATCTGAATTTTAAGAGCAGAATCGTTATAAAGCTTTTCTATTGCATCTGCCACGGACTGTGCATTACCGCTTTCGCAATTAATTCCGCAAGCATAGTCATCCACAAGCTTGCGATACTCGGGGGATGTCTGTGTATTTATAACAGGTACACCTGCCATAGCATAGTCGGAGACCTTGTTGATGATGGATGAAACAGATTGTCCTACGATGGGATTCACCGCAACATCACAAGCACGAAGGTTAACCATCATTTCCCCGTATTCAATAAAGCCGGTAAACTGACAGTTAACATTTTTTTCAGCAGCATACTTTTTGAAATCCTCTAAAAACTCGCCCTCACCCATAACCTTGAAAACAATATTACTGATACCCTTGTTATTAAGGATTTTTATTGCATCAATTATGAGCTTAATGTCGTAGCTGTTACCCAATGCACCTATGTATCCAACCCAGAATTCATCCTGAGGCTTTGATACCGACTTGCCATCAACTGCTTGCTCAACAAGGTTTGAGTCTGTGCCGATAAATACTGCAAGACCTTCAGAATCCTTATGATTTTTGGAAAGTCCGCGTTTGACGTATGTCTGTGAAACCGCCATAACCTTATCTGCACGGGAATAAATCTTATTTGCCTGTGCCATAAGCGGTGCAAAAAGTATATCTGAAACAACAGGAATATCAATTGCCATTCTGAACGTTTCCGGCCAAAGATCCTGAATATCTATAATGACCTTTATATTATTTGCCTCAGCAAATTTTGTAACGGCACTACCCACAGAAAGCGAGGGTACGCTGACGATTATCAGGTCCGGTCGCTTACGTGAATTGAGGTATTTAATAACCTCCTTTGCAAAGCAATGGTGGCTGTATATACGTTGTAAGGATATGTTTTTCTGATAATCGGGCTCTTTAAGAAGAGTTATTTTATATGGGGAGTCGATTGTTTTAACGTAGTCCACATCTCTTTGTGTTTTGGTCTGGTGACGGAATGTTGACGAAACAACCTCAACATCGTAACCCCCATCGCACAAAACATCTGCCATCGTTCTGTACCGACTGCTCTTTTTTTCAAACTCAAAGTGCCAGTAGTTGGCAATGAGTAAAATATCTTTTTTCATCAGTAACCTCTTAAATTTGCTGTAATAACATCTGCAAGACGTAAAGCATTGCCATCGCTCACAAATGAATTGTGGGGTGTAATAATTACATTTTGCATCCCCCACAAAGGATTATCCTGCTCCAAGGGTTCATTTTCAAAAACATCGAGAACTGCACCTGACAGCTTACCGTTGCGGAGCGCATCAACCAAAGCATCGGTATCTGCTACGCCGCCCCGTGCTATATTGACAATTATTGCACCGTCGGGCAGAGAGTTTAAAATATCGGAATTTATTATATGGTGACTTTCCGCCGTAAGAGGTAAGGTAAGAACCGTAACAAAAGCAGAGGATAAAGCAATTTTTATATCCTCCAACGGGTAAATTACCCTGTAGCTATCATCGTCACGGGGATACAAGTCGACGCCGTAAACATCACAGCCAAAGGCCTTGAACCGTTTGGCACACTCAGTACCGACACTGCCACAACCTACTATGCAAACCCTTTTGCCGTAAAGTTCAAGAACATCTCTGTTTTTTACCCAAAGACCCGATTTTTGGTTATCAGCAAAGAAACGGCTGTTTTTCAAAAGCTGCAGAACACCGCAAACAGCAAACTCCGCCATAGGAATACTGTACACCCCACGGGCATTAAATAATCGGATGCCGTGGGATTTGATATAATCAACATCCACTCTGTCAAAGCCTGCACTGGTCAGCTGGATATATTTCAAGGCTTTGAATTCCTGTATCGGGTGGTAAAGAAATAAACCATTACAGATTACGCCCTCTATATCTGCATAGGCTATGGGGCACTCATCCTTTTCATATTGCATAAATGTTACTTCATGCCCCATGCTTCTGAGACTATTCAATTGTTCCGTTGTACAATTCCATGCACCTGTAACAAGCAGCTTCATTTAACGCACCTTATCTGTCTGCAGTTTCGTTTGCCGCGTCAGTCTGCGGCTTGACCTCTACTGTTGCACCCACATTTTCGTTGTCCTCATTCTTTAACACCTTGAGAACGGTGGTGAGGAGTATTTTGATATCGAGCAAAAGAGAAATATTATCAACATACCACACATTAAGCTCTATGCGGTGATTCCACTCAACAGCCTTTCTGCCGTTTATCTGTGCCCAACCTGTGATACCCGGTCTTACCTCAAACATACGGAGCTGCTCGGCAGTATATTCATCAATATGCCACGGATGATATGTGAGCGGAGGTCTGGGACCCACAAAGCTCATATCGCCCTTAAAAATATTTACAAGCTGTGAAAGCTCGTCCAGAGAGGTTTTGCGCAGAATCTTGCCGACTTTTGTAATACGGGGATCATCATCATCGGAATACACACCGCCTTTTTCAGCATCCACAACCATTGTGCGGAATTTATAAATACTGAACTCCTTGCCCCCAAGGCCGAGACGGGTTTGTTTAAAAATAACAGGACCCTTTGAATCCAGCTTTATGGCAATTGCAACAAGTATAAACAACGGCCACAAAAACAGCAGCATTACACCTGAACAAACAATATCAATAAAACGCTTAATAAAACCCTTGTACATAATCTTATGCAGACTCCTTTATTTGTGAATAAAACTAAGCTTCATCCCCCGCAAACGGGCATACTTACACATATTTATTATATAATACAATAATAGCAAAAAAGTGTCAATATTTTATACGCATTTTATGCAAATAAAAAAGCCCTCATATGAGGGCTTAAAAAATTGCTTTTAAAACAAAAAATCATCCGAAAAAATCTTCTTCAAGCATCGCACAAAGTGTGTGATAGACAGGCAAAGTATATTCCTGAACACGAGCAGTATCACAAGACGGCAGTTTTATGATTTCATCACACAATGAATCAAGCTTACCGCCGCACTCTCCCGAAAGGGCAATTGCTTTGCCACCCTTTGCCTTAGCTGTAATTACCGCATTTACAACATTTGCAGAGTTCCCCGAGGTACTCAATGCAACAAGGGTATCTCCCGTTGTCATATAACCATAGACCTGCTGTGCAAAAACCAAGTCCGGGTCACAATCATTAAGAAATGCTGTCATAAGACCTGTGTGACTAACAAGGGAAATTGCAGGCAAGCCCTTTTGCAGACCTCTTGCAATTTTTTCGCCATCAGCATGCTGTAAAAATGGCATAATATCGCCATTTTCCAAGGCTCGGGGAAGCTTGAATCCCTTCATCAATTCACCAACAATATGCTCGCAGTCAGCGGCACTTCCGCCATTACCGCACACAAGCAGTTTCCCGCCGTTTTTATATGTATCTTCAAGGATTTCATACGCATTGCGGATGCTCTCTCTGCAGGGAGAAAGCACAGGATAATCCGAAAACAATCCATCAAATATTATTTGTACATTTTCTTTCATAAAAGCACCTCAGAACAGCACACCTAAGGCGGCATAATCACCAATATTATCGCCCAATTGCGCAGGCAAAATCTCACAAACCGAACTATTGTACAACAACGCCTCTTGTTCAATTACCGCCTTAATTCTCGGCAAAAAGAAGTCCTTGTTACGCTCAAAAATACTGCCAATTATAATGGCTTCGGGATTTAAAATGTCAATAAGAACAGACAAGCCTTCGCCTAATTTTTCAGCACATCTTTCATACACCGCGAGGGCGAATTCATCACCCTTATACATCGCCTCGGCAACTGTCTTGGCACTCATATCACAGAGGTCATTTTCATCAGTAAAAAGCAAACTCTTTTTACCGTTTTTTATGTACTCTTTTGCCATAATTACAGCAAGATTTTTTATACCGCCACCCGAGCAAAAGCCCTCAAAGGACCCCTTTTTTCCATAGCCCTCGGGACCGTTTTTGCTAAGGCGTATATGACCTGCCTCCCCTGCACCGTCATTGGTGCCGCTGTACAGCTTACCGTCTAATATAAGTCCTGCGCCCATACCTGTACCAAAGGTAAGAAAAACCACATTTTTAAGCCCTCTGCCTGCACCAAAACGCCATTCTGCAACGGCACAGGCATTGGCATCATTGTGCAGAACGCACCTTACATTGAAGTGTCGGGACAGAATTTCAACAATGGGTACATTGTCCCAATCAGGCAGGTTAGGCGGACAGTTTATAACACCTTTTTTGCTGTCAAGGGGACCTCCGCAGCTGATACCAACACCAATAAGCTGACTATTGGTAACAGAATTACGTTCCAGCAGTTCATCTGCCTTTTCAATAATTTCTGCCACAACACTCCGCCACCCGCGGGAAACACAGGTGGGAAAGCTTATTTTATCAATAATAAAATCCTCAATGGTATCAAGTGTACCCTTGCCCAGCACGACCGCACACTTTGTACCGCCTATATCAACACCTAAGGAAAACATCATCAGAAATTCCTGCCGTTCCAGCCCCAGTCATCGTACCCTTCGTACTTGACATACACTCTGGAGGGTGAAATTCCAAGCTCTCTTTCAAGAATACTGCAGATTTCAGCACTCATATCATTACTTGCGGAGTGATTAACTGCACCAAGGAGCTGAACATCAACAACGGCGCTGTCTTTGGAAGCGTCACCTGCAAACCAGAGCTTCTTTTCATCTTCAATGCAAACCATAAGGTATGCCTCACTTTTACCCGGAAAGCACTCTATTGCTTTACCAAAGGCTGTTTTAACGGCATCGCACTGCTCTGCTGAAAGTTTTTTTGTTGTTTTAAGGTTAATATAAGGCATATTTTTACCTCCAAAGTTAAGATTACACCTACAATGATATCACAGTAATTTTAAAAAATAAAGTTAATTTTCAATATTACTATCAAGATATTTCTTTGCAAGATAACTGAGAGCACCGCTGCCTCGCCATAACACAGAGTCATCAAATGTTACCTTCGGATGATGCTGAGGATGAGTATAACCCTTTTTAGGCTCTCCTGCACCAAACCCCAACATAATAGCAGGAACGCTGTGACTGATGTATGAAAAATCCTCGGAACCGCCCCTGAAACCGCCCGGAATATCAGTTGATTTCATAACATACTCTGTACCGAACAGCTTCTCTAACGCCTTAAACGCAAAGGCAGACAGCTCATGGTCATTTGTAAGTGTAGGGCAACCGCTGTCAAAGGATACAGTAACTCCTGCCCTGAAAGATTTACCAATATTTATTGCAATTTCTTCAAGGCGTTTTTTTAGAGTGTGGCGTAACTCATCATCAAAAGAGCGCATAGTTCCCTTCAGCACGGTGCTGTCTGCAACAATATTTGCAGAAGCCCCACCGTTAAATGCTCCCACGGTAAGAACTGCTTCATCGGAAATACTCATTTCCCGTGCAGAGAGCTCCTGCAACGCAAGAAGAATGTGCGCCCCGACGCTTATGCTGTCAACGCCAAGGTGGGGTGTTGAACCGTGGCACCCCTTACCGTGGACATTAATGGTAAAAAAATCCGCAGCAGGTGCACTTACACCCCCATCGGGAACAATAAATGTGCCTGAGGTTACGGGAAATGCCGCAAGAGAATGGAGCATTATTGCAGCGTTCACATCAGGGTCTTTAAGCACACCGTTTTCAATCATATTATTTGCACCTGCCAGAATTTCCTCGGCAGGCTGAAACATCAATTTTACAGTACCGTTCAATAAGCTCTCGTTATTCTTGAGAATTTTTGCAGCTCCCAGGAGCATTGCAGTATGCATATCGTGTCCGCAAGCGTGCATATTTCCGTCCGTGCAAGCAAAATCAAGCCCCGTTTGCTCCTGCAACGGTAAAGCATCCATATCTGCCCTGAGCAAAATGCAACGTCCCGTATTTTTGCCAATTATTGCAGTTACACCGCACTTACCGCAATCAGCAGGCTCCACGCCAATTACACGCAATTGACTTTTGACATAATCTACAGTTTTTCTTAAATCAAAACCAACCTCCCCATTCTTATGCAGAAAACGGTAATGCTTTTGCAGTTCGCTCTGTATATTACGTGAATTTAATATAATTTGCTCTGTCATAACAAAACACTCCTTATACTTTTATTTTACCCTTTTTAACGGAGTGTATAAACTAAAAATAAAATTTGTAATTGTTTGATATGAAACCACTTGAAAAAAAAGAAAACGGAAGTTATAATTTATGTACAATTATTTCCGTCCGTGGCGCAGCTGGATAACGCAACAGATTCCGATTCTGGAGAGCGGGGGTTCGAATCCCTTCGGGCGGGCCAAAACAGAGAATACCCTTTTGGGTGTTCTCTGTTTTATTCTATCATAAAACCGAGGGATTTGAACCCCATCAGTCTATCTCGTGTCGGTTCGCCTTGGCGGAGACACGAGGGACATTTGTTTACATATTAGGTATGCTTTGTCCTTTTGTTGGTCTTGGTTTTGCAATATTCGGATTCTGTAAAAAGAGCGAATGACATCTTTCGGTTTACTGAAAGATGCAGGTATGTTATTTGTACCCGTTTTTAACCCTGTTCGCTCTGATATTGGTTACAATTTTGTAATGACGACAAGATTCAACTTGTCGTCGTTTTCAATTTATATACCCAATATTATTGACATCACCGAGGTATAGTATTATAATAATCCACATAATAATTATACATATTTTTGCATATTTATTGTAAATTAAATGTGTTTTTATACACGCAGGAGGTTTCTTTATGGAACGTTATTATCAACCCGAGATTGAAACTGCCTCACGCGAACAAATCAAAGCCTGGCAGGATGAACGTCTCGTAAAACAGGTAAAGCATGTTTGGGATAATGTGCCCTATTACCGTAAAAAAATGGAGGACAAGGGTCTTACTCCCGATGATATTAAGGGTATTGAGGATCTGCACAAGCTCCCCTTTGTTACTAAGGATGATTTACGCGAGTGCTATCCTTACGGTCTTTTGGCAAAGCCCCTTTCAGAATGTGTAAGAATTCAATCTACATCAGGTACAACCGGCAAGCGTGTTGTCGCCTTCTATACTCAGAAGGATATTGACCTTTGGGAGGATTGCTGTGCCCGTGCAATTACTGCAGTCGGCGGTACAAACGAGGATGTTTGTCAGGTATCATACGGTTACGGTCTTTTCACTGGTGGTCCCGGTCTTAACGGTGGCAGCCACAAGGTAGGTTGCCTTACAGTTCCCACATCATCAGGTAATACAGAACGCCAGATAATGTTCATTAAAGACCTTAGCGCAACTATTCTTTGCTGCACACCATCATATGCCGCATACCTTGGTGAATCTATGAAAGAAATGGGTATGACGCCTGACCAGATTCCCCTTAAGGCAGGCATCTTCGGTGCAGAGGCCTGGAGCGAGGAAATGCGCCACGATATAGAAGAAACATTGGGCATCAAGGCTTACGATATTTATGGTCTTACAGAGCTTTCCGGCCCCGGTGTTTCATTTGAGTGTTCTGCACAAAACGGTATGCACATCAACGAAGACCACTTCATTGCAGAAATCATCGACCCCGATACCGGAGAGGTGCTACCTCGCGGTTCAAAGGGTGAGCTTGTATTTACATCTATTACTAAAGAGGCTTTCCCGCTCCTCAGATACCGAACAAAGGATATTTGTCAGCTTAATTACGACCCCTGTCCCTGTGGCAGAACTCACGTAAAAATGTGCAAACCTATGGGCAGAAGTGATGATATGCTTATTATCCGCGGTGTTAACGTATTCCCCTCGCAGATAGAAACAGTTCTGCTTAACCAGGGCTACTCTGCTAACTACCAGATTATTGTTGACAGAGTTAATAACACAGATACTCTTGATGTTCAGGTTGAAATGACACCCGAAATGTTCACAGACAATATCGGTGAAATCGACAAACGACAGAAAGAGATTGTTAACGGCTTGCGCTCTATGCTGGGCATTTCTGCAAAGGTTACTCTTGTTGCTCCCAAGTCCATTGTGCGTAGCGAGGGCAAGGCTGTCCGTGTTATTGACAAACGCAAAATATAAAGGAGGCTACTGTTATGAGCATTAAACAAATTTCTGTTTTCGTTGAAAACAAGCCCGGTGCAATGAGCGCCATGACCGCTGTACTTGCTGAAAATAATATTAACATGCGTGCCCTCTCTCTTGCAGAGACAGAGGATTTCGGTATAGTTCGTATTATAGTAGACAATGTTTACAATGCAACAACAGTTCTTAAGGATGCAGGCTACATTCACTCCGTAACATCCGTGCTTGGTGTAGCAGTACCCAACTGCCCCGGCGGCATCAACAAGCTACTTTCAATCCTTGATAAAGCAGGCATAAACATTGAATATATGTACGCCTTTCTCGGAAAGAAGGAGAAAAACCACGCATATGTTATCCTCAAGGTGCGTGACAACGCTGCAGCAACTTCCGCACTTGCCGCACAAGGAATCAGATTGCTTGATGAAGAAAAACTCGAAAACTTCTGATTTCTGATATATAGAAAAACCATTAACGGAGACACTTCCCAAGGAAGCGCTCTCCGTTATTTTTTATAAAATGTGTAATTATACCCAACAATAATTGTTGAATAGTTATTTTTTATATGTTATATTAATTGTAAAGTTTGTTATGCAGAGGGTGAAAAAATGAGCTTTTGGGATATACTGAGTTTACTTGCAGGATTAAGCTTTTTTCTGTTCGGTATGAGCACAATGTCCGACGGACTTGAAAAGGCTGCCGGCAGCAAATTGGAGATTATTCTTAAAAAAATGACCTCAAATCTGTTTGTAAGTGTGTTTGTAGGTGCCGCCATAACCGCGGTTATACAATCATCATCGGCTACAACAGTTATGCTGGTAGGTCTTGTAAACTCCGGCATTATGAATTTCGCAAACACCATAGGTGTTATATTTGGTGCAAACATAGGCACCACAATAACCGCCTGGCTGTTGTCGCTCTCAGGTCTTGAAAGCAATTCATTTATAGTTCAGCTCGTAAAGCCTCAGAACTTTACACCTATTCTTGCCATTGTCGGCATCGCATTTCTGATGATGGCAAAAAGCGACAAGAAAAAGACCCTGGGCACAATTTTCGTAGGCTTCACCGTTCTTATTTACGGTATGGATATTATGTCCGATGCTGTAGGTGGTCTTGCTGATTCACCACAATTTGCAGCCCTTCTGACTAAATTCAACAACCCCATACTTGGCATACTTATCGGTGCCGTTGTAACTGCAGTCATACAGTCTTCCTCCGCATCGGTAGGTATTTTGCAGGCGCTCTCGCTTACAGGCTCAATAACATACAATATGGCTATACCGATTATCCTCGGGCAAAATATCGGTACATGTGCCACAGGACTTATTTCCTGCATTGGTGCCGGGTCAAATGCAAAACGTGTTGCAATTTCTCACACAATGATAAACATTATAGGCACACTTGTATTCTTACCATTATACCTTTTGGGTGACAAGCTTCTCGGCTTTACAGTTGCCGACAAGGCGGTAAACCCTGCCGCCATTGCCGTGATACACACAATATTCAATATTGTTACCGTAGTATTGCTTATGCCGTTCACAAAGCTGATTGCGAAGCTTGCACAAAAACTTGTAAAAGATAAGGCTGAAGATATAAATGCTCCTAAACGTGCCACATATCTTGACGAAAGACTGTTTAACGCACCTTCTGTAGCAACAATGGAGTGTGATAACTACACAGTAAAAATGGCAATTATAGCAAAGGAAACTGTTGTAAAGGCCATAAATCTTTTGTTTAATTATGACGAGGAAAAGTCAAAAGAAATTGACGACAGCGAAAATACACTTGATATGTACGAAGATGAGTTAGGCACATATCTTGTTAAGCTTTCAGCCCTTTCCCTCTCGGCAGATGACAGCCGCAAAATTGCCCGTATGCTACACTCCATAGGCGACTTTGAAAGATTGGGTGACCATGCCCTCAACCTTAAGAAAACCGCATTGGAAATATACGAAAAAAAGGTTGTTTTCTCTGATGAAGCCATAAAAGAGTTAGAGGTTCTTATAAATGCTGTAAACGAAATCATAATTATGACAACCAACGTTTATGAGAAAAACGATGTGCAGGGCGCTGCCAGAATTGAACCCCTGGAGCAAGTTATTGACAGGTTGACTGCAAAAATAAAATCTCGTCACATCAGCAGACTGCAACAGGGAGACTGCACCATCGAGATGGGTTTTGTGCTTTCAGACCTTATAACCAACTGCGAGAGAATATCTGACCATTGCTCAAACATTGCTATTGCTGTTATAGAGGCACAAACAGATACTTTCGACGCCCACCAATACCTGAACACCGTAAAGACCGAAAACGATGAATTCAAATCGCTTTACGCCGAATACAAAGAAAAATACAGCTTAAAGTAATAAATATTTACTCTTTAAAATAAAATATAAAAACACCCTAAATTTTAACCAAACAACTTGACAATCAATGTCAGAATGATTATAATTTAGTGGATGTGCCGATGTGGCGGAATAGGCAGACGCAAGGGACTTAAAATCCCTCGGTGGCAACACCGTACCGGTTCAAGTCCGGTCATCGGCACCAAATGCAGAGGAATCACTTTTGTGTTTTCT
>JAZULH010000032.1:0-3176 GCA_045602985.1 Acutalibacteraceae bacterium
TGAAATACTTCAAGTTGCGTATGCGGAGGATCTGCGCCTATACTTGACCAATAATCTTGCGAAAATTACCCTAATCACATTTGAACAGCTTGTATTTCCTGACATTGAGCAAGAAGTCGTTGTATTTATTGGCGAGAAAGGCGAAGAAGAGAAAGGCATTCGTATCATTGAAATGAATGATCTTGGCGGTTTTGCTCAATTGGATCTATCTCAAAACGGCTTCCAAAAGTTGCAGCACCTCAAGGAAAAATGGACAAAATATTTTGTAAACGCAGAGGAAATGGCTCTTATTCAGGAGCTTCGTGCGGATAAACGCTTTGCCAAGTTCTCCGAATACGGAATTATCAATGTCGGCATTACAACAGGCAATAATGGTTACTTTTCCATAACGGAAGAAACATCCGAACAATATCAGTTGAACGACGTAACGCTTCCGCTGATTGGAAGAAGTTCTCATGCGCACGGAATATATTTCACAGCAGAAGATTGGGAGAACAACAAGGTTGCAGGAAAGCGTGCACGACTAATTAGCTTCCCCGAGCTTCCGTATGCTGAATATCCCGCCAAGCACAAAGAGTACATTTCGCTTGGTGAAGCGAATGGCGAACACGAAGGTTACAAATGCTCCATCCGAGATAGGTGGTATATTGTTCCTTCTGTGTGGGTTCCTGATGCGTTTTTCCTAAGAAGAAATAATTTTTATCCTAAATTTGTATTGAATGCATGTGATGCAGTATCCACAGACACTATGCACCGCATGAAATTTAACGATGGTGTTGATCCGCAAAATATTCTTCTTGCTTACTACAATAGTATTTCTTTCGCATTTACAGAAATTTGTGGCAGGAGTTATGGCGGCGGTGTGCTTGAAATCTTACCGGGTGAGATGGGCAATATTCTGCTTCCCAAAGTGGAAGAAATTGATTCTGCGTTTAGAAATAAGTTGCTTACGCATATTGACACTGTGGTTCGCAATGATGAAGATATTGAACTTGCTCTGAATGTTGTTGACAAAGAGCTACTTGTAGATACATTAGGTATTAATCCTGAGATATGCCGAAAATGCCGTGCTATCTGGAAGAAGATGCAACGGCGTAGATTAGGGAGAGGATAATAAGTTAAGATAAGTAGGTGATTTTATGTATTTAAAAAGCATACAAATGGGTGCTGTTGACAAACTGCCAACACAGACACCGACAAAGCATATCTACAAGCGAATAAGGCAGATATGCAAGAAACAGCAGCGGCTGTATCAGCAGCCTTACCATCCGTTTCAGGTTAAATGCGGTCGCCGAAAGAAGGCAATGCACCGTTGCTTTACCTAAACCTCTCATGCGTATCCGCTTCAGATTGTGATTGGCTTTCTGATGTGAGAAATTCCCCTCGCACCAGATCTGCCGCAGCCGTAAAGCTTCTTTGTATGCCTCTGTTCCGTCGCTTTCGTGCTGTTTTTCAGATGCCTCTCTCAGCGATGGAAGATGCACCATCCGATGCTTGCTCTTGTTACTTATGCAGTTCTTCTTTAAGGGACAGTTCTGACAAATTTCCGTTTTGCCTCGGTAGTGTCTCACTCCGTCTTTGGGAGAGTAGTAACTGAAATGCAGGTGTTCTCCCTGCGGACATATCACGGTATCGCTCTCTTCATTGTATGAAAAATCATCAACGGAAAACAATCCGTTTTTCCCACTGTTTGACTTTCTCTTCGCAATATAGGTCTTTATCCCTCTTGCCAGCATATCTGCGTGGATTTCTGCACAGTCATAGCCGCGGTCTGCACTGACTGCTTCTGTTTCAAATTGGAATTTATCGATCTGGTGCTGTATTCTCTCGGAATGCACAGAACAGTCGCTGGCATTTCCGGGCGTCACAAAAACATCCGTGATGAGTCCGTGCTCACTGTCACAGGTCTGGTGATCCAGATAATGAAAGCCGGTTGGTTTGCCGGGACGGTTCATGCAGCCGCTTTCCGGGTCTGTCGTGCTTCTTTTGATTTCTCTGGTTTCGGGTGTCATTCGCTCTGCATAATCTTCGCTGAGCAAACCGTCCTGTACCGCTTTCTCATTCAGACGCTTGATATAGTCAGTCGGTTCTTCTGTTACAGTCACAGTTTCATAAAGATCGTTTCGGGCGTTGGCACGAACATGGGTGGAATCTGTAAGCAGAAGCTTTCCGTTGATCAATCCATGGTTGATGCAAAGACGTACCACTTCTGTGAAGATGTCCTCAAACAGGGTTGTTTCATTGAATTTCCGGCGGCGCAGCTGAGAAAATGTTGAGTGATCCGGTACAGGTTCATCAAGATCAATACGCAGAAACCAGCGAAAAGCAATATTGACCTGTACTTCCTGTTCAAGACGACGTTCGGAATCTATTCCGTACAGATAGCCGAGCAGCATCATTTTTACAATCACGACAGGATCAACGGATCGGCGTCCGGTGTGCGAGTATAGTGATTCCACCTTGTCGTACACAAAGCTGAAATCCACCAGCCGATCCAAATCCCGTAGAAAATGCCTTTCCGGCATTAACGATTCCATTGTTACACAAAGGAGTTTCTGCTGTGCTCCTTTTTCTCGATCCATCATATCAAGCACCTCGGTATGTTTTCTTTTATTTTACCATATCTTTGTGTTCTTGTTATGAATGTTTCTTTACTTTGTCAACAGCACCCTTTTTGCTTCTTTTTCTCCTCGCTAAAGGAGAAAAAGAAGAGATGAATAGTCTGAAAATAGAAAACGGGCTGTCGCATTTCGGAAAATTTTCCTTAGTGCGACACCCCCAAGGTGAAATATTTGTTTTTATCTGCGAACACTTCATTTTTATGGAGTGTTCTTTTTTTGAGGCGGCTTTGTCAACATTGCCAAATGACAAACTTTCGAAAGTTCGGGATGGAATACAATACCGTAGAATTTGTTGATGCTGAAAGTTATGAAACCCAATTAAAGGAAGATGGTAAAATTAATGTGGCACCAACAACCACTTTAATCGTAGGCAAAAACAATAGTGGAAAAAGCACAGTCATTCAAGCTTTAATAAAATTCATAAAATCTAATAAATTTATTTCCTCCGATTTTAATTTTCAGTATTTGAAACAATTATTGGCTTCGTATTCGTCTGATAAAGACAATACACCTTCTATTGATTTTAAAATCATCATAGGTATAGATAAGAACAAT
>JAZULH010000033.1:0-7772 GCA_045602985.1 Acutalibacteraceae bacterium
GCCCATGAATAACGGCTATAACCAGCCCATGAATAACGGCTATAACCAGCCCATGAACAACGGCTATAACCAGCCCATGAACAACGGCTATAACCAGCCCATGAACAACGGCTATAACCAGCCCATGAACAACGGCTATAACCAGCCCATGAACAACGGCTATAACCAGCCTATGAATAACGGATTTAATGGTCAGCCTGCTCAATCTGTACCGCCTCAATCACAGTCCTGGGTATGTCCGTCTTGCAATGCTTTAAATGAATCCGGAAGGTTCTGTATGGCGTGCGGAACACCGCGATGAGAATTTTTTTAAGATTATATTTAGAAACTAACAAAAAGGAGATGATTTATAATGTCCGTAATTTCTGAACAAAAATGTCCTTGTTGTGGTGGCGGTGTTCAATTTGATGCTACTGCCCAAAAGCTCAAATGTCCGTTTTGTGAAACTGAGTTTGAGATTAATCAAATTGAAGAGGATAAGGTTGAAGAGGTTGATTCTGTTAGTTGGTCTGCACAAGATAATCAATGGTCAGCAGGAGAGACAGAGGGTATGAATATATACTCTTGCCAATCCTGTGGCGGTGAAATTATTGCTGACAGTACCACAGGTGCTTCAAAGTGCCCGTATTGTGATAACCCTGTTGTAATGAAAGGACAGTTTTCTGGTTCACTTCGACCTGATTTGGTCATTCCTTTTAAGTTGGATAAAAAGGCCGCCAAAGAAGCATTTAAAAAACATCTTTCTGATAAAAAATTTGTTCCGAAATCATTTCTTTCTGATAACAGGATAGATGAGGTTAAAGGTGTGTATGTTCCGCATTGGCTTTTTACCTGTGATACATTCGCAAATGCAAGCTTTAAGGCTGCCAAAGAAAGAACCTGGTCTGATAATAATTATAATTATAAAGAAACATCATATTATGATGTTTACAGAAGCGGAAATATCAGCTTTGACAACATTCCTGTTGATGGTTCAACAAAAATGCCTGATGATCTTATGGAGTCGGTGGAACCTTTCGATTTGTCTCAGGCTGTTGATTTCAATACAGCATATCTTGCCGGATATCTTGCAGATAAATATGATGTTACTGCAGAAGAAAGCATGGGCAGAGCAAATGAAAGAATTAAGGTAAGCGCAGGCGATGCTTTGGAGGATACTGTTAAGGGGTATAATTATATTGATTCCCGTGCTATAAATATGAATATAACGAACGGTATTTACAAATACGCTCTTTATCCTGTTTGGCTTCTCAATATCTCATGGAATGGTAATAAATACACATTCGCAATGAACGGACAGACAGGTAAGTTTGTTGGTAATCTGCCAACAGATAAGAAGGCTGTTCTGATTGCCTCGTTGCTGCTTGGTTCAGGCTTAAGTGCAGTTTTTTGCGGTTTGTCATATCTTCTTGGATGGCTTTAAGGGGGTGCTGAAAATGATGAAAAAAATAATTATAGTTCTGATTGTTGTCGCACTTTCTTTATTCTCTTCATTATCTGTTTCGGCATATACCGATCAGTATGTTTTTGATTACACTGATTCATTATCATATAGTGAACTCCAGGAGCTGGAAGATATTGCGGGTCAGATTGAATATGAATTTGATTGCTGTATTATGATATGTATTACAGACGAAAATGCATCTGACGGTTATGCAAAAGAAATTTATGATACGTATTCAGATAATAAAAACGGTGTTGTTATGGTTCATGATATAGATGAGAATACATATTATTTTTATGTAACTGATGCTGCGAAGTCATATTTCGGAACAAATGAACTCGCGAAGTTACAGGATACCTATGACTCAAACGACAGTTATTTTGGCGGAACAGAGGATTATTATGAGGTTGCTGAATATGCATTGTATTCAAATACTTCAGTAAATTTGCCCGATAATGAAATATATGCTACGGGTGATGGTTTAGTTGCCCGAACAGAAAATTCCGCAAAAGTAATTATTGTTTCTATAGTATTAGGAATGGCTGCCGGTTTTATAATAATCTTTGCCATAGCATCTAAAAACAAGTCTGTAAGAATGCAGAAAAACGCTACCGTATATGTCCGTCCGGGAAGTTTTATTATTAAGGACAGTTATGATAATTTCCTTTATAAAAAACTTGATAAAACACCAAAACCCAAGGAAAATAGCAAGAATTAGTAAGCATATAGTTGTTTAATAGTATAAAAGTTTTAAATGATAGGAGTATATTATTATGAAAAAGTATTTAGCAATTATCCTTAGTTTAATAATGTTATTCTCATTAGCAGCATGCGGTAATAAGGACGCAAAAACAGATAAACCCGATCAACCCAATCAACCATCAGCTAATTCTGATGCAGCTATAACAACTTCTCTGTTTTCGTTAGATTATGATAACACTGTTTGGAAGTATTATGAAGATGATACTAAAAATGAAGAAGATTATTGTAGCGTTGTTCTTCAGATACCAAACCCTGATGATACGGAATATTATCTTATAAATGCAGAAATCGAGGTTTCTATTGATGAACCATATGATTTTCGCGAAAATCTTGTGTATTATGGATTTGATCAGTACGAATATGCTGTTAATAACAAGTATGAAACTGTACAAATAGGCGGTGTTGATTTACTTAAATATGAAAATGATGATACATTGCTGTACTTCAATCGAATTGAAAATGCATCCGCAACAGTAACTATTGAATTTGATGCGGAAGATATTACGGATACTCGTATTGCTGATCTTTTGAAAGGTCTTACAATTTCTGTTGAAGATACAGGCAATGAAGATGGACCGTGGGAATGGGAAGGAACAGCTTTTTCTGCTGCTGACAAAACTGCAACAGCAGGTGCATTAAATATACAGTCTCAGTGGATAAAGCTTGATGAGCATATTTCAACATTTGAAACATTTAACCACTCTGTTGCTGTTATCGGAAACTCTGTTTTTCTTCTCATTGAAGGTGAATTGCGAGAGTATAATTATAGCGGTAAGTCGTTAGTGTTTGTTAAAACAATTGAGCTTCCGGAAGATGATTATGAAAGTATTGAGGCAACATCCGACGGAACACTTTGGCTCAGCGGCTCTATGAATGATATTATCTGTGTTAAGAACGGTGCTGTAACAACAACTTATGAAGATATTGATAATCTCGCAATGCATCCGTCAGGTGCTTGGGGTATTGATTATTTCACATCAAGTGAATGTAATAAAGTTACATTCAACGGCAGTTCATATACTACTGTTCCTGTAACATTCAAAGAAGTTGACACAATAATGCACTTGAATGTTGATGAAAACAATATTTACGTATGCGGTAGTGCAGCTGATGAAAGCGGACATAAAGTATTTATTTACAATACAGAAGGTGTATTGCAAAAAGTATTGTGCGATTCTGAAGGAGAGGGTCTCGGAAGTATAACATTTATGGCTAAGAGTGCAAACGGATATATCGGATTTGACGGAAATATGCGTGATGTTATTCTTTGGGATAATGACGGTAAATTTGTTGCTGAAATATCTGATAGTGATTTGTTCAGCACCAATTATCCTTGGTTCTGTAATTCAGCGTTACTTGCTGATGGTAGTATTTTAACAATTATGACCGAAGAGCGTGCAGATAAATCTGCAACAGAGGTTGTCGTGTTCAATGTAAAAGGATTTTAATTAATATCAAAAGTGGTATCGGTGAAAACCGATACCACTTTCTTTTAATACGATATTTACAAATATTCCGCATATACCTGAGAATAAGGTGAATTAATTATGCATTAACAAGGTCTGTCATAGTAAACATACCTGTATGTTTATCTGCAATAAACACAGCTGCATTGACTGCGCCTGTTGCGAAAATTGCTCTTGAACGAGCACTGTGCGAGAGTGTGACAATTTCATCATTGCCTGCAAATATAACCTGATGCTCGCCAACTATAGTGCCACCGCGGATTGAATGAATACCAATCTCATTGGTGTGCCTTTTTTCGCGCTTTGAGTGTCTGTCATACTCAAAGTAAGCGTCGGGCATTTCTTCCTTAACTGCGTTTCCCAACATTATTGCAGTTCCGCTTGGAGCATCAAGCTTTTGATTGTGGTGCGCTTCAACGATCTCAACATCAAAATCGTTTCCAAGAACCTTAGCTGCAATTTTAGATAATTCGCAAAGAAGACTTACACCCATTGAATAATTGTAGCTGAAAAATACAGGAACTTGTTTTGATGTATCCTCAACTGCTTTTATCTGTTCGTCATTAAGACCTGTTGTTGCAAGTACAATTCCTGTTTTTGTTTTTAAAGCATAGTTAAGAGTGTCGGAAATAAGTGCAGGGTTTGAAAAATCAATTATAACATCAGAATCAACATTCACTTCATCATAATTCTGAAAAACAGGAAATCCTAATGTTGAGTCGTCAATTATATCAATGCCTGCAACAATTTCACAATCCTTGCGTTTGCTTATAATGTCTGCAACAAATCGTCCCATTCTGCCACAGCAACCGCTTAATAATACCTTTGTCATAAACATCCTCCAAGGGGATAACCCCGAAATTAAATCATTTTATGATTGATTAGTGCATCTCTTAATATTGACCTTTTCTTTTCGTTAAGAGGGGACAACGGCATCCGGCATCTGCCGACATCTGTGCCCATCATACACATTGCCTCTTTTACTGGGATGGGATTCACATCGCAGAAAAGAGCGTTACACAGATCGATATATTCAAGCTGTAATTTTGCACTTTCTTCTATTTTACCATCTATACCAAATTTTGCAATATCATGTGCAACTTTTGGAGCAATATTTGATAATACGGATATAACACCTTTTGCACCAAGTGCAGTAAAAGCGGTAATCTGATCATCGTTACCGGAATAAAAATTCAGATTATCACCGCATAATGCAATACATCTTGCAAAATGGGAGATATCTCCGCTTGCCTCTTTTGCTCCGTTAATTAAATCAAGTTTTGAAAGCTCGTAATATGTTTCAGGTTCTATTGTGACGCCCGTTCTGCTTGGTACGTTATAAAGTATCATAGGGGATGAAACTCTGTTTTCAATATATGTAAAAGATTCAACCAATCCCTCTTGTGATGCTTTATTATAGTAGGGGGTAACAACAAGCAGACCGTCAACTCCAACGCTTTCGGCATCATTAGATAGCCTTACAGCGTGCATTGTGTCATTTGAACCTGTTCCTGCAATAACGGGTATTCTGTTTCCGACTGTCTGAACTGTAAAACGGATTGTTTCCAGGTGTTCATTATAATCGAGTGTGGATTTTTCACCTGTTGTTCCGCAAACAATAATAGCATCGGACCCGTTTGTAATTTGATTTTCTATTATTTCCTCTAAAACGGGAAAATTGATTTTTAGAGTCCTTCCTGTGAATGGTGTAACAATTGCAACACCTGAACCTGTAAAAATAGGTTTTTTCATAGAGGTGACCTCCAAAATAATATAATAAAAGAAGAGAAAAGTTGTTTTAGTGAACTATATGCTTTTCTCTTCTTAAATTTTATATATTATTCCATATATCCTTCTGCACAAAGGAGCTCTGCAAGAAGAACAGCACCGCCTGCTGCACCACGGAGTGTGTTGTGGGCAAGGCAAACAAATTTGTAATCATACTGTGTATCTTCACGTAAACGACCTATTGAAACGGCCATTCCGTTTTCAAGGTTTCTGTGAAGCTTTGTCTGAGGCATATTATCCTCTTCAAAATAGTGGAGGAACTGCTTGGGAGCAGAGGGGAGTTCAAGCTCCTGTGCTCTACCTTTAAAGCTTTTCCACATATCAATCATTTCTTCTTTAGTGGGCTTATTTTCAAATCTTACGAAAACTGCACCCATATGACCGTCAGAAACAGGGACGCGGATACATTGTGCGGTAAAGTGAGGCTCTGTAGCAGACACAATCTCATTACCAACAATTTTACCCCAGAGCTTAAGAGGCTCCTTCTCACTCTTCTCTTCTTCACCGCCGATAAAAGGTATAACATTATCTACCATTTCGGGCCATCTTTCAAATGTTTTACCTGCACCTGATATTGCCTGGTATGTACATACAACAACATCTTTAACAGTGTATTTTTCGTGGAGAGGGAAAAGAGCAGGCACATATGACTGGAGTGAGCAGTTTGATTTAACTGCTATGAAACCGCGTTTTGTGCCAAGACGTTCCCTTTGTGCTTTGATTATTTCGATGTGTTCGGGATTAAGCTCCGGAACAACCATAGGAACATCGGCTGTCATACGGTGTGCGCTGTTGTTTGATACAACAGGACATTCAGCCTTTGCATATTTTTCCTCGAGAAGCTTTGTTTCGTCCTTGCTGAGGTTAACAGCGCAGAAAACGAAATCAACACTTGAAGCGATTTTTTCAATGTCTTTCTCAGCATCGAGGATTGTCATGTTAAGGTATTTTTCGGGAGTGGGCTCCTCCATACACCAACGATCACCGAGAGCCTCCTTATAAGTTTGACCTGCTGAACGTGATGATGCAGCAAGAACAGTTACATCAAACCAAGGATGTTCATTAAGCAAAAGGGCAAAACGCTGTCCAACCATACCTGTTGCACCGATGATACCTACTTTATACTTTTTCATCGTAATTACCTCCGTATAAAAAATAACTCTTGTAAATGCGTGATAAATGAATTATAATATAATCCGCTTTTTAACTTATGTATCATACCATTATTGATAAGTTAAGTCAACATTTAAAACAATTATTTTTATTATAATTATAAGAAAATAAAGGAACGGTTATGAATAAATCAGACTTTTTTTACGATTTACCTGAGCAGTTAATTGCCCAACATCCAATAGAGCCCCGAGACCATTCAAGAATGATGGTCTTATCTAAGAATAACGATACAATTGAACACAAGCATTTTTACGATATTTTTAACTTTCTTAAAGCAGGAGACTGTCTGATTTTAAATAATACAAGAGTTCTTCCGGCACGTATTTATGGTGTTAAAAAGGGTACGGGCGCTAATGTAGAGTTTTTGTTGCTTAATCAGATTGAAAATGATCTGTGGGAAACTCTTGCAGGTCCGGGAAAGCGTGCGAAAGAGGGTGCTGAGTTTATCTTTGGCGACGGTATACTTTCTTGTCGTGTCGAACAAGTTCTTGATAACGGTAACAGAGTAATACGATTCAGTTACGATAAGAGTGATAATATTTTCAGTATACTTGATAAAATCGGACAGATGCCTTTACCTCACTATATTACCGAGGAGCTTGAGGATAAGGAGCGTTACCAAACCGTTTATTCAAAAGAACTCGGTTCTGCCGCTGCACCTACAGCAGGCTTGCATTTTACTCCCGAAATTCTTGAAAAAATAAAAGATATGGGGGTTAACATCGGTTACGTTACTCTACATGTAGGTCTCGGTACATTTCGTCCTGTTAAAGCAGATAAAATTGAGGATCATAAAATGCACTCCGAGCATTATCATTTGCCAAAAGAAACTGCTGATTTGATTAATTGTACAAAAGAGCAGGGGGGCAGGGTAATAGCTGTTGGTACAACAAGCTGTCGAACTCTTGAAAGCGCTGCGAGTTTTTGCGGAGAAATATGTGAAGATGACAGATTTACTGATATTTTTATTTATCCCGGTTATAAATTTAAGTGTATAGACGGATTATTAACAAATTTTCATTTACCTGAAAGTACACTTATAATGCTTGTTAGCGCACTGTACGGATATGACAAAACATTTAAAGCATATAACGAAGCTGTTAAAGAAAAGTACAGATTTTTCTCTTTCGGTGATTGTA
>JAZULH010000034.1:0-3116 GCA_045602985.1 Acutalibacteraceae bacterium
GATGTAGAAGTAAACATTCTTTGTGCCGCTGTATTTACCGATGAAGGTCACTTTAACGGTGTATCTGCCGATACCGCTTCTCTTTGAAGCAACAGTAAGCTTATAGTCTGTATTCTTGACGAGTGTTTTGCCGTTTGCATCTGTAACGGTTACCTTGGGCGTCTTGTTTTTGCCGTCGTGGACATACTTTGTTGAGGAAAGAGTAACACTCTTGATCTTTGCTATTTTTATAACGGGACTTTCCTGATATCCGTCGGGGTCAAGGAAGGTGTTATGACAAAGTTCACACTCATAATATTCACAGATACCCTCGGCACTCATTGTTGCAGGAACAAGGTCGTGCTTTATCATGCTGTGTTCAAGTGCAGGAAGCACCTCTTCCTGAGTCTCATTACATCCGTCAAAGGTACACTTTGCTACATTCTTACCTGCTGATGTGCATGTGGGCTGCTGAAGGGTTTCGGGTGTGCCGAATACGTGGCCGAGTGCATCAAGAGGCATCTTTTCTGTGTGTCCGCAGCCGTTAACACATATCGCGGTGCTTTCACCGGTCTTTGTACAGGTAGGTGCAGTTGTTACTGTCCATTCGGAATAGCTGTGGCACTTTTTGGGAGAAACCTTTGTAACAACAGCAGTGCAACGGCTTCTTGTACAGCTATAGCTACGTACACCGTCTGCAGTGCAGGTTGCTGTGTCGCTGTCAGGTGTGTTATAGTCAAAGCTGTGTCCCAGTTTGGAAACAGTCACTGTCTTTGTTGCAGAGCAGGTTATCTTGTTGCCCTTACAGTCATATTTGCCGTTATAATAGCATCTGTATTTGATGTAGCCGTCTGTTGTGCAGGTTGCGATCTTGATTCCGCCTTCTCTTGCGGGTACGGCAACCCACTTGTGCTCGCCTGTTGCACCGAAGTATTCGCCGCAGCCGTCACATACATAACCGTTCTGACAGCTGTATTCAATTTCAGGCTCATGCTCAAGAGAGCCTGCTTCTTCGAGGGTACGAACAGTATGAAGTTCTTTTTCAAGCTGGTGATTGTTGGGACACGGATCATCAAGGCTGTGTGTATCGCAGGGCCACCAGTGATATTTCTCATCACATTCGGTGTCCATAGCATTGCCCCACTCACAGTTGTCGTTATAGGAACAGTATTTACAGGTTCTGTTTGTACTGCTTATGTATGAGTGCTCATCCTTTGTGAGAATTGTATTGCATCTTCTGCAATAGTACCAGTGATGAGTAGAACTGCAAGACCAGTCAGAGCTGAGAGAAAGATGACCTAAAGGCAAGGAAACTGATGTCTTTTCGACACCGCACCTTGTGCATCTCTCTGTCTTTGTGCCTGAATTTAAACAGGTTGCGGTATCACTTATAACAGAATATGTGTGTGTGCAGGGAACAACAATTTCAACGATAAATGTATGCTCGCTTGTTGAAACAACCTTTCCTCCCATAATAAATGAGAACTTTACCTGAACAGAATAGGTACCTACAGTGCTTATACTGCTGAGATTATATTGCATATTGCTTCCTGATTTTGCCGCAACAATATTGTTTGCACTGTCACGCACAATAAGCTCACCGGTAATAACATAGCCTGCATCTGTCATCCACTTGGGAAGAGACTTGGTTTTATATGTAAAAGCGTAGCTCTCGCCGAGTTTTTTATTGTCAATCAGGCTTGTTACTCTGTCTGTGGGGATTGCAGGTGACTGTGTTTCAAGCTCAAGGAAGGTGCCTACCTTAGTGTCATTAGAACTGCCGTAGAAACCACCGGGCTTTGAACCGGCTGTATACATATAAGTCTTGCCGCCGTTTACAATAACCTTATTTTCAATACCCTCAGCAAGCATTTCACCGTCAATACACATCAGACCTTTGGGGATAGTGCCGGCGTCGATGTCATTATAGCGGATAAGTGCATTACTGATGCCCTCTGTTTTGAAATCGCCGTTTTTGATATTTATTCCTGCTTCGTAATTGCCGCAATCAAAAATGTTTGCGCCGCCAAGACCCTTGAATTCACCGCCGTTAATAACTACTGAAGAATTGTTGTTTGATGTCTTTCTGATAACAGCTCCTCTGTAGCTGCTTCCGTTTGTGCGGTCCGAAACAAGAGAGCCGCCTCTGCCGATAAATGTACCGCCGTTGATTGTAACGTTTGCATTGGAGCCTACGGTAAACACAGTACCGTAAACCTGGCTGCGAAGATTACCTGTGAAAAGCTTGCCGTTTATATAAACAGCAGTTGTCCAGTCAGTTCTTACGTGACCTACCTCATATGTACCGCCGTCAATAGTAAGGCTACCATAATTGACTTTGAAAATATCGCAGATGGGTGAGGTTATATAATTTTTCGCTTTAACAAGTGAGGCATCATAATGCACCTTACCTGTACCTGCCGCACTTGTATCCTTGATGGTAAGTGAGCTGCTGGCGTAATAAAAGCTGAATAAAGGCGGGAAGTGGTTACCGCCCATATACTGAGCATCTTCTTCACCGATTGTAACCTCAGCGGTAATAGTACGTCCGTTGAGATCAAGGGTTTTGTCACCTGCTACGGCAAAAAGCCCGTAATCAAAATCCTCGTAATCGTCGAATTCTCTTGAGATATCTCTGGTCAGCTTGATTTCAACCGGATTGTAATCATTATGAACCATAAGAGCATCTCTGAGCTGTGACCATGATTCAACCTCTATCTTTTCAACCTCTGCCGCAGAGGATGAAAGGCTCAAAGCTGACATAAGCAGTATAACTGCAATCACAGTAATAATCACGGTTAATAATTTTCGTGTCTTTTTCATAAAAATCCTCCTTTGAAAGAATATATAATAACACAGATATATTATACAAAACACCGCGTATAAAAGTCACCCTACAAATGTAGGGTTTTTCTAAAAAAACAGCACCCTGTTTTTTTTGCAGGGTGCATAGAATATACTTGTTTTTATTCCACTTCTACTATTTTTTCAAAATTAAATTTTTCGCCCTCAGTACCGTAAAGCAAAACTCCTCCGCTGATATGCGTTAAAAACATTTCATTGGTATCTGTGCATCCCCAGTCAAAAATGCCGTTGAGCTCATACTTTTCAGTATTATCTGATTCGCTTCCGTCGAA
>JAZULH010000035.1:0-7306 GCA_045602985.1 Acutalibacteraceae bacterium
TACTAACCCCCGTTTTATTGACATAACTGATACCCTTTGCCAATCCGCATATACCCGGTACATTCAGTGTTCCGCTTTCAAGATACTCCGGGTACTGAACAGGCTGTGTATATGACATTGAGGCAGTTCCCGTCCCCCCTACCGTAAGGGGCTTCGGGCTTACTCCGTTCAACAAAATAATACCTGTGCCCATAGGTCCCATAAGCCCCTTATGACCCGGAACGCAAAGGCAATCAATCCCGTAACCCAAAACATCCAAGGGAATTATTCCTGCACCCTGAGCACCGTCAACAATCACTTTTGCACCCAAATTATGGGCAACCTTTATTAATCTTTTCAAAGGAAGAATATCACCAAAAACGTTTGAAACAGCGGTAATAACGCAAAGTCGTGTATCGGGTGTAAATGCTTGTGTAAAATTATCAACCGTTTCATCATCAGTTTTGCCTACATCAAAAACGCTGTAATGTGCAAAGCCCTCTTCACGCAGCTGATGGACAGGACGTAAAACAGAGTTGTGTTCAAGTGATGATATGACGATATGATCACCTTTATTAACAAGCCCCTTAACTGCAATATTCAATGCCTCTGTGCAATTAGATGTAAAGCACACAAATTCAGGCCCCGGTCCGTTGAAAAACGAATTAACAATCTGCCGTGCCTCAAAAACCATCTCGGATGTTTTAACGGACATTGTGTGTCCGCCTCTGCCCGGATTTGCTCCGAATGAATGAAATGACCGCGAAACAGCCTCCACAACACTGTCCGGCTTAGGATAACTCGTTGCGGCATTGTCAAAGTAAATCATAATGCATCCCCCAAATTAACAGTACCTTTTACTTCAATACCATTACGCTTCAGAATATCAAAACACCTTTTATCCATATTATTTACATAAATAAGATACCCGCATCCATCCTCCTCACCAGGGTACGGATTGCGGGTTAAATATGCTTTATAGCCATTTTTTTGCAGTAAGTCGCGCCCCTTCATCGCATAGGTAACAGAGCCGACCTTAATACCTTTTTTGTTCATAAAAAAACCCTTCCGTATTATGCTGTACACCGTTGTGTACCTTGTACATAATATGCAAGGGTTTAACAATGTTTACTTTTCAATAAGGCATACGCAATGTGACGAAATACCTTGCTTACGACCTGTAAAGCCAAGTTTTTCCTCTGTTGTGGCTTTTACATTAACGCAATCCACATCAACAAGAAGAGCATCTGCTATATTTTGGCGCATTATATCAATATACGGTGCCATTTTAGGTGCTTGTGCTATAACGGTTGCATCAATATTATTCACCTTATACCCCTTTTCGGAGATAAGCGAAACAACGCGCCTTAACAAAACAAGGCTGTCTGCACCCTTGAACTCGGGATCGGTATCAGGAAAATGTTTACCAATGTCCCCCAAAGCTGCCGCCCCCAACAAGCTGTCAGATATGGCATGGAGCAAAACATCTGCATCTGAGTGACCCAAAAGACCTTTTTCATAAGGTATTTTGACACCACCGATAATACATTCCCTGTTTTCAGCAAAGGCGTGCACATCGTAACCATGACCGATTCTTAACATATTCTCACCTTATTTACAAAGATTTTCAAGACAAGCAAGTCTTACGGATGTTGTAAGAACCTTAACCGCCTTTGAAAGAACATCGGGGGTCGGGAATGTGGGAGCAATACGGATGTTACTGTCAGAGGGATCCTTACCATAAGGGAAGGTAGCACCTACATTGGTGAGGGTAACACCTGCCTCCTTGCAGAGAACACCAACACGCGATGCACTACCGCCTGTTACATCAAGGCTTATAAAGTAACCGCCGTTTGGTTCATTCCATTCCGCAATACCAAGACCGGCAAGATCGCTGTTAAGAGTATCAATAACAGCATCGAACTTAGGCTTAAGAATCTTCGCGTGAAGCTTCATATGCTCTTTAATGCCGTTAACATCCTTAAAGAAACGAACATGACGGAGCATATTCACCTTATCATAGCTGATTGCCTGAACAGTAAGTCTTTTAAGAATTTCTTTAACATTGTCAACAGAAGAAGCGATGCAAGCAACACCTGCACCCGGATATGAAATCTTGGAGGTTGAAGCAACCTCAACAATCATATTCTTGTTCTTTTCGGGAAGAACATCAAAGATATTAACAAGCTCGTCGGACTTTTCCGTAAGGTCGTGAACAATATATGCGTTGTCCCAGATAATTCTGAAATCATCAGAAACATCAAGGTTTGCTATGCGTTCAACAGTCTCTTTTGAAAATGTGATGCCCTGGGGATTTGAATATTTGGGTACAACAAACATACCCTTTACAGCCGTATCCTTAACAGCCTCCTCTACTGCATCCATATCAGGTCCCGAGGAAGTCATGGGAATATTAACCATCTCAATACCAAGGTACTGACAGATGGCAAAATGCCTGTCATAGCCGGGACAAGGACAAAGGAACTTTACCTTACCCTGCTGTGACCAAGGGGTAAAGCCTGCACCGTTAAACATACACTGAGCAACATAGTCATACATCAAAGAAAGACTTGAGTTACCGCCGATAATAACATTCTCCGGATTAACATCGAGAAGATCTGCAAAAAGCTTTTTGCACTCCGGTATACCGTCAAGAATACCGTAATTACGCACATCAAGACCTGATTCGCATTTATAATCGCCATCCTTGAGAACATCAAGCATACCGTCGGATATATCAAGCTGATCTGCCCCGGGTTTACCACGCGACATATCAATATTAAGACCCTGAGCCTTAAGCTCAGCATACTCATTTTCAACAACTGAAAGCTCAGCCTGCAACTCCGCGGCTGACATTTCAAGATAAGATTTTTTCATACAACTCTCCAAAAATAAAATTAAAAATCTGCTGTTCCTGTTGTTCTGGGGAAAGGAAGAACATCTCGGATATTTGAAATGCCTGTCATATACATAATCAGACGTTCAAAACCAAGACCAAAGCCTGCGTGGTGTGTACCACCGTAACGACGAAGGTCAAGATACCACCAATAATCCTCCTCGTTAAGACCAAGCTCCTTAATGCGCTGTGTAAGCACGTCAAGGCGCTCCTCACGCTGACTACCGCCGATAATTTCACCGATTCCCATAACAAGAAGGTCTGCGGCAGCAACTGTTTTGCCATCGTCATTAAGACGCATATAGAAGGCTTTAATCTCCTTGGGATAATCTGTAACAAAGACAGGCTTTTTGAAAACCACCTCTGTAAGGTATCTTTCGTGCTCTGTCTGCAAATCACAGCCCCAATAAGCCTTAAACTGGAAATTGTCGTTATTCTTTTCAAGCTCTTTTACAGCGTCTGTATAGGTAACACGTGCAAAGTCAGAGTTTGCAACTGTTGTAAGTCGTTCAATAAGACCTTTATCAATAAACTTATTGCAGAATTCAAGCTCCTGAGAGCAGTTTTCAAGAACGTATTTGATAACGTATTTTATCATATCTTCTGCTAAGTCCATATCATCTGCAAGATCGGCAAAAGCAATTTCCGCCTCAATCATCCAGAACTCTGCAGCATGACGCTGTGTATAAGTACGCTCTGCACGGAAGGTCGGACCAAATGTATAAATCTTGCCAAAGGACTGTGCCATAATTTCGCCCTCAAGCTGACCTGAAACAGTAAGATATGCAGGCTTTCCGAAGAAATCCTCGGAATAATCTACAGCACCATCCTCAGTTTTGGGAACGTCATTAAGGTCAAATGCAGTAACGCGGAACATCTCGCCTGCACCCTCACAGTCACTGCAGGAAATAAGGGGTGTATGTGCATACATAAAGCCCCTTTCCTGGAAGAACTTATGAATAGCAAAAGCCGCAACAGAGCGAACTCTGAACGCTGCCGAATATGTGTTGGCACGGGGACGAAGGTGACCCACGGTACGAAGGTACTCAAGTGTATGACGTTTTTTCTGCAAGGGATAATCGGGGGTTGACTCACCCTCAATAACAATCTCCGTTGCATTTATTTCGAAGGGCTGAGCAGCATCGGGTGTAAGAATAAGATTACCCTTAACAATAACTGCAGCACCTACATTTATTTTGCAAATCTCCTTGAAGTTAGAAATCTTGGCATCCTCAAAAACAACCTGAAGACCCTTGAAGCATCCGCCGTCATTGATTTCAAGGAAACCGATTGCCTTTGATGCACGCTGAGTTTTAACCCAACCGCAAACTGTGATTTCGCCATCAGCAAACTGCTCCGCATTTTTGTAAAGCTGAGCAATTTCAACTCTTTTCATAAAAATTGCCTCCATTATCCAAAAAGGATTCATTTTTCAATGGGTATGTTATTACACAAAAACCCACGTTAAAAACACATCTTACGGATTATATCAAAATAAAAAAGATTTGTAAACATTATTTTGTTATTAAATACATAAATTTACAAAATAATTTTATTATTGTATTATCTGACGGGTTGTTATATAATATTGGGAGTAATTTATGCGTGGAGATGATTTTATTGAAAGCTAAAAGGCTTGCTGTTATAGGCGGTGGTGCATCGGGCTTTGCCGCCGCTATAGAAACAAGCATCAATAATCCTCATATCAACGTAACCATTTTTGACCGTATGCCTAAAGCGTGCAAAAAGATTCTTGTTACAGGTAACGGAAGATGTAACTATTCAAACGAGAATTTATCTCCCATACACTTTTACGGGGACAGAAAGTTTTTATTACAAATCCTTACCGCCGCTTATGCAGATGACGAGAATTTTTTCAGAGAGCTGGGAGTACTCACATACCACGAGGACGGACGCTTGTATCCAAAATCACAACAAGCAACCACAATAAGAGATTGCCTTATAAAAAAGGTAATGCAATCAGGTGTAAATCTTGTTTTAGACAAACAGGTGGAAAGCATAAGTAAATCAGGCGACGGTTTTCTGATTCAAGAAGAATATTTTGATGCTGTTATTATATGCACAGGGGGTAAAGCCTCCCCTGCGCAGGGCTCTGACGGTTCGGGATATAAGCTGGCAGAGAATTTCGGTCACAGTATTACTCCCCTGTACCCTGCCCTTTGCGGATTAACTGTAAGCGAAAAATGGTTAAACACACTTAAGGGTGTAAGGTGTGAATGTAACGTAAAAATATGTTGCAACAACACACCTTTGGGCGAAGAGTACGGTGAAGTACAATTTACCGACAAGGGCATTTCGGGTATACCTGTTATGAACCTTTCGCACCTTTGTAAAGATAAGGAGAACATTAAGCTTGAGCTTGATTTATGCCAAAGTATATCACGGGACGAGCTTCTGATTCACCTTAAAGACTGCAGAAGAAAATCCCCGATGCAGGAAACAGAATATATTCTCAACGGAATAATCCATAACAAGCTTGGTTATGTTGTTATGGAAAAGTTGAAAATCAAAGCACACACACCTGCAGGAGAGCTAAAAGACAGTCAAATTACCGATATTGTTAACACAATCAAGTGTTTTACCGTAAAAATAACAGGAACACGTGGTTTTGACAATGCACAAGTCACATGTGGCGGTATTAATACCGAAGAAATTGACCCCTCAACAATGATGTCAAGGTTGCAAAAAGGGCTTTTTATTTGCGGAGAGATACTCGATGTGCATGGCGATTGCGGCGGTTATAACCTGCATCTTGCGTGGATAACAGGCAGAATTGCCGGCAAAGCTGCCGCGGATTATTTAGGATGAAAGAATTATGATAAGATTAAACGAAATCAAAATGCCTTTGGGCGCAACCGAGCAGGAGGTTAAAGCTGCTGCCGCTAAAGTTTTGAAAATCAGCGAAAAAGATATTAAAGATTTTATTTTAGCGCGCCGTTCCATAGACTCACGCAAAAAAAACGATATAAAGCTTATTTACTCCGTTGAAATCGAAACAGATTTGAATGAAGAGCATATAATTGCAAGCTTTCCCTCAAATAAAGCCGTTATTACACAGCGTTATAATTACGAAATTCCTGACGCAAAGCGGAATTTTAAGCTACGACCCGTTATTGCCGGCTTTGGTCCTGCAGGAATGTTTGCTGCGCTTACACTTGCAAAGGCAGGTCTTAACCCAATTGTGCTTGAGCGCGGTGATGCTGTTGACCAACGCACAAGAGATGTTGAAATATTCTGGACAAGCAGAAAACTGAACACTAAATCAAATGTTCAATTTGGCGAAGGCGGTGCAGGTACTTTTTCTGACGGCAAGCTGACAACAGGTATAAAGGACCCTCGCTGCAGAGAGGTTTTTTTGCGTTTTGCTGAGTTCGGTGCCCCTGCAGAAATACTGTATTCAGCAACTCCTCATATCGGAACAGATAAGCTGAAAACAGTTGTAAAAAACCTCCGAAACCAAATAATTCAGCTTGGCGGAGAAGTTAAGTTCAACACGAAATTAGTTGATATTATAACCGCTAACGGCTTTGTTCAAGGTGTAAGCTATGAGAATCCCGACGGAAGCATCACTGATATAGAGACAGATGCTCTCATTCTTGCAATCGGCCACTCTGCACGTGATACTTTTGAGCTTATACACAGCAAGGGACTTGAAATAACACAAAAGCCCTTTTCTGTCGGAACAAGAATTGAGCATCCGCAGGAACATATAAATAAGGCTCAATACGGTGAGTTATGGAACTCCCCTCTTTTGCCTGCGGCTGATTACAAGCTTGCCTGTCATCCGCCACACGGCAGAGGTCTGTACACCTTCTGTATGTGCCCGGGCGGTACTGTTGTTGCCGCATCCTCCGAGGAAGGCGGTATGGTTGTAAACGGCATGAGCGAATATGGCCGAGACAAAGAAAATGCAAACTGCGCTTTATTGGTGGGCATTGAGCCGCCCTTTGATGATGAACATCCTTTAGCAGGTATGTATTTACAACGGGATATTGAACAGAAAGCATTTAACATCGGTGGCGGTGATTATACTGCTCCTGCACAATTGCTGGGAGACTTTTTAAAGGGCGTTGCATCAACAAAAATCGGCGCTGTTAACCCCTCTTGTCCAACAGGAGTTCAGATGACTGATATACGCCGGGTATTGCCCCATAAGGTTACAGAAACCATTGCAGGCGCAATTTATGACTTTGACCGCAAGCTGAATGGTTTTAACCTTTATGATGCGGTTCTGACTGCTCCCGAATCACGCAGCTCCTCCCCTATAAGAATATGCCGCGATGAATTTTTCCAGGCAACACGGTTAAGGGGACTTTACCCTGCCGGTGAAGGTGCAGGCTACGCAGGCGGAATTGTATCTACTGCTGTTGAAGGGATAAGATGTGCCGAGGCCGTTTTAAACGGAGAAAG
>JAZULH010000036.1:0-9085 GCA_045602985.1 Acutalibacteraceae bacterium
AAACCATTTCTATTATACTTGGAGGTTAATCTCTTCTCTACTGCTTTTTGTGGCTTGCCATTGCTCGCCACGTTTTATTTTTACTAAAGCGTTTTTATTCCCCCGGTAGAACCGGGGGTTTTGTCTTTGCTAAAGATACAAAGAAAAAGGCTGCAAAAAACTAATTGTTTTTACAGCCTCTTTTGTATTTTAATAAACTAAATCAGTAATAAGAACTGTGCTGAATAGCTCCTGGCGTTCAAGACCGATTTTACCGAGACGAACAACATCACCCGAGCCTTTTATGCTAACATCTGCAAACTGTATAAGCTTGACAATTTCAAGGTTGTGCGGATTAAACTCAACCTCAACATAACAATCGTGGTATCTTAAGGAATACTCCACATTAGTAGCAAAAACAGAAATAACAGGATGGTTTATGGTGCGGTCTATCCTCGCTTTTGACATAGGCGAGAAAACTGCACCTGTGTAACTCGGAGCAACATCGGAATTCTCCCCTACAGGTTCCGGATTATCCTCGCTGACAAGTGTAAAATTCATTTTAACATTGCCGTTGGGCAAAACCTCATAAGTGAATTTTTCGATACCGTTTGGGTCAGTAAGATACGAACCCTTAGCCCTGGAGAAAACAGGGAAGAATGACATATCCTCGTCGCCTTTTTCGTGTATATAAGGCTCTGCCTCTGCATCTTCCTTGGATACGAACACACCCAAGCCCTCAATGATGCCCATAAACTTATTTATTGTTTCTTCACCGGCGCTTTCCTCACCTTCAGAAAAAACTCTGTTTGCAGGGTCACCGGGAAGCTCCTGATACTCCACCTTCTTAAAGCCCGGTTTTTTTGCCTTTGCATTGTTCATAACATCAGCATATATTTTAACAATATCCGCCTTTGTTTTGTTTGTTGAGAGCAAAGGATTTTCAGCCTGTCCTGCCTGCGGACCGCTCTGATTATTATTTACCGAATTTTGTGTCTGTGACTGATTATTACCTGAAACGGCTGACTGATTATCGGGAACACGCGAGGTATTATCACCGTCAAGAATTGAAAGCGAGCCATTATTCACTACAGCATCACCGCCGACAACTTGCTGACCGTTCATATAAATGGTTTCCGGAACTCCGGTCTGCTCTACTGCACCATTGAGCTTCCTGTCTTCGGCAACTACACCGAAAACCACAAGGGAAAGATATGTACTAAGTGCAAGAAGAACTGAAAGAGCAACACAACCGATAGCATAGCCCTTGCTCTTTTTTTGTTTTTTCATTTAAAAACCTCTTTCAAAGATAATACAATATATAGATTATATTAAAACACTTGAATTGTCAAGATTTGAGATGCCATAAAAACAAAAACCGACCCCAAAAGGAGTCGGTTTGAATTATGTATCAATAATTAATACACGAAGTCTGTATACTTAGAGTTGAATTCAAGTTCACCGGTAGCATTAATTGAACCATTAAGGTTAGCCTGGATGTAACCGATACCATGGTGAGTAATGCTTACGAACTTACCATCAGCTGTCATTTCAGCTGTAATTGTGTATGCCTTGTACTCGATCTGACCTTCAAGACTCTTAACGATCTTAGAAACTGTAGGATCTTCTACAACTGTCTTTTCAACGTCCTTGTAATCAAGGAAGTCTCTTGACATAACTGCAATACCGTCTGTATCTGAGTATGAGGGGTTAACCTGATCCTTCATAACAATAGTGATAACATTGCCTTCCTTCTTACAAGAAGCAACTGTACCCTCTGAACAGTTACTGATAGGCATACGACGCTTTGCATCATCCGAACCCTTTGCGTTAACCTTAACTTCAGCCTCATCCTCTGTTGTCATAAAGCTTTCAAGGATAGGAACGATAACGCTGTCAAGGAGACCGAGACCTTCAATCTTGAGAGGCTTCTGCCATGTGATGTTGTTGTAACCTGCAATACCCTGCTCGTTAATAGCTTTTGCTGCATTCTGGAACTCAGTAAGAGCTGCCTTATCAACAGGACCTGTTGATGTATTTGCGTTTGCATCTGTGTTACCTGAGTTTGAAGAATCAGCATTTGTGGAACCTGTGTTTGAAGAACCTGTGCTTGAGGAACCTGTGCTTGAGGAACCTGTGCTTGAGGAACCTGTGCTTGAGGAACCTGTGCTTGAAGAACCTGTGCTTGAGGAACCTGTGCTTGAAGAGCCTGTGCTTGAGGAACCTGTATTTGAGGAACCTGTGTTTGCAGTCATACCGCCATTGTTTGCAGCATCGCCTTCGCCCTCAACTGTCTCAGATGTAGCAATGCCACCTGTAGAAAGAAGAATAACCGAAGCAATAGAAACAACATTGCTTGTGATTATTGTGAAGAGAAGTGCTATACTGAGGATAATAGCAATAACCTTCATATCGGAATTTTTCATTGGTATAATACCCCTTTCACCATACCGCCATATTATGACAGTATAATATTCTTTTTTAATACCTTAAGATTACCCCAAACCGCTTAAAAAGTCAAGTGAAAATTAGTGCAAATGATATACAATACCTTAAATTCGTCAAAAAGCCGAAAAATTAATCCATTTTTTGTGTATTCCATATATCTTTTGCATATTCGTTTATTGCGCGGTCAGCAGCAAACCTGCCTGAACCGGCAATATTCATAAGGGACATCTGATTCCACTTCTTGGTATCCTTAAAGGTTTCGCGTATTTTCTGCTGAGCACGCTGATAATCAGCAAAATCTGCAAGAACCATAAAGGGATCGTGGTGGATAATTGTACCGGAAATATCAGAGAAATCCTTGCCGTCTATACCACCGTGGCTTATAAAATCCAGAACCTTTCTGAGTTCGGGATTATTATTGTAATATATCTGAGGATTATAACCATTATTTCTGAGTTCAACAACCTCGTGAGCGCGCATACCGAAAAGGAACATATTATCATCGCCCACAGCCTCGTGAATTTCAACATTTGCACCGTCCAAGGTACCTATGGTAAGCGCACCGTTCATCATGAGCTTCATATTACCTGTGCCGCTTGCCTCTTTACCTGCAAGTGAAATCTGCTCAGAAACATCTGCCGCCGGCATAAGACGCTCGGCATTTGTAACATTATAATCTTCAACGTAAAGAACCTTGAGCCTGCCCTTAACATCCGGGTCTTTATCAATCATTTCACCCAAGGCAAGTATAAGACTGATAATACGCTGTGCCACATAATAACCGGGCGCAGCTTTTGCTCCGAAGATGTACGTTTTAGGAACAAAATCGCCATTGGGATTCTCCTTAATGGCAAGGTACTCGGAAACAATATTGAGTGCATTAAGATGCTGACGCTTATACTCGTGCAGACGTTTAACCTGAACATCAAAAATAGAATCGGTGTTAAGCTTTACGCCTGTTGTTTTGAAAATATGTTTTGCAAACTCTTCTTTATTTGCCTTTTTAATTTCGCCGAGTTTTTCAAGAACTGCCTCATCATCCTTGAAATCAGCAAGCTTCGAAAGGTTTTCGGCATCGTAAACGAACTTATCATCACCAAGAAGCTCTGTAAGGTATGATGTAAGACGAGGGTTTGCCTGACAAAGCCAGCGTCTGTGTGCTATACCGTTTGTAACATTGGTGAACTTGTCGGGTGTGAGTCTGTAAAAATCGTTAAAGAGAGAATCCTTAAGAATCTGACTGTGAAGCGCAGAAACACCATTTACGCTGTGGCAGGTTGCAACACAAAGGTTAGCCATACGAACAGCACCGCTCGAAATAATAGCAGTACGCTCGACATAGTCTGCATCGTGAGTGCTTTCCCACACATATGCACGGAAACGATTGTCAATTTCCTTGATAATATCGTATACACGGGGAATAAGGCGCTTAACAAGCTCCTCACTCCAGCACTCCAAAGCCTCACTCATAACAGTATGGTTTGTGTAAGCCATAGTGTTTGTAACAAGGCGCCAAGCATCATCCCAACCGTATCCGCATTCATCAAGGAGAATACGCATAAGCTCGGGTATTGCCATAGTGGGGTGAGTATCGTTAATGTGTATAGCAAGCTTTTCGGGAAGGTTGTTAACTGTTCCGTACTCGCGAAGATGGTGACGGATAATGTCCTGCACAGATGCAGAAACGAGGAAATACTGCTGACGAAGTCTTAATGACTTGCCCTCGGGGTGATTATCCATAGGATAAAGCACCTTACTTATAACCTCTGCCATAGCCTGACGCTCCATTGAGCGCATAAAGTCACCCTGATTGAAGGACTTCATATCAAATTCAGGAGCACGGGCACTCCAAAGGCGAAGAACACTTATGCCCTTGCCGTCTTTACCTGCAACAAACATATCGTAAGGAACTGCCTGGATAACATTGCCATCCTCAATTTCAACTTGGTGATAGTGGTTATCCCAGGATTCTTTAAGACGGCCTTCAAAGGTAACATTTACAGCACTGCTCTCACGGGGAACGAGCCATACCTCACCACCGGGGAGCCAGTTATCGGGAAGCTCTGTCTGCCTGCCCTCCACAAGCTTCTGACGGAATATACCATACTCGTAAAGTATAGAATAACCGCGTGCAGGATAAACCTGAGTTGCAAGTGCATCAAGGTAGCAGGCTGCAAGTCTGCCGAGACCGCCGTTACCGAGACCTGCATCAGGCTCGCAATCATAAATATTGTCAAGCTTGATACCGTAATCCTTGAGTACGCCTTCAAATGTTTTTGTAAGATTAAGGTTGAAAAGTGTGTTTTTAAGAGAACGTCCCATAAGGAATTCCATAGAAAGATAGCATACACGCTTTTTACCCTCATCGTCTGCCTTTTTGCTGAGCTCTGCCCTTGTTTGTGCCATCATATCGCGCACAATCATTGCAACAGCTTTATAGAATTGCTCATTGGTGGCCTGCTCTGTTGTAATACCGAAATAATGGAGCAGCTTATTTTCAAGCATCTCTTTTGCTTGTTTCTTTGTAAGCTTATAATTCATACAAATCCCCCAAAAAATATTTTAAAAATGCGGTTTTTCACCTATCCATTTATACATTTTACACTAAAATCAGCACAAAATCAACTGTAATAAGAAAAAATATACCGTATTTTAAAAACTGTGTATATATTATATAAAAACACTTTGTTGAACGCGTAACATAAGTACATTTAAACATAAATATTTTTCTGTTTGAGAAATTATAATTTTTCCCACATTCTTTTTTAAAAATATGTTGACTTTTTTAAAACTGTGTGATATTATATCAAGGCTAACAAATGCAGAGATACCGAAGTGGTTATAACGGAACGGTCTTGAAAACCGTCGTACGGCAACGTACCGTGGGTTCGAATCCCACTCTCTGCGCCACAAGGGATGTTGCAGTCCCCTGCAACATCCCTAAAATTTAAATAACATTAATTTGTTACCAATGCAGAAGTACTCAAGTTGGTGACGAGGCGCCCCTGCTAAGGGCGTAGGACGGGAAACCGGCGCGAGAGTTCGAGTCTCTCCTTCTGCGCCAAATAAATCCTATACAACCATTCGGTTGTGTAGGGTTTATTTTTTGTTCTCAAAAAGAGACTCGAACTCCACTCGGCGAAGCCGAACACAATCGGTTGTTCGCGCAGCGAACAGCAAGGCGAAGCCTTGGGAGTCTCTCCTTCTGCGCCAAATAAATCCTATACAACCACTCAGTTGTGTAGGGTTTATTTTTTTGTTCTCAAAAAGAGACTCGAACTCCACTCGGCGAAGCCGAACACAATCGGTTGTTCGCGTAGCGAACTGCAAGGCGAAGCCTTGCGAGTCTCTCCTTCTGCGCCAAATAAATCCTATACAACCACTCGGTTGTGTAGGGTTTATTTTTTGTTCTCAAAAAGAGACTCGAACTCCACTCGGCGAAGCCGAACACAATCGGTTGTTCGCGTAGCGAACTGCAAGGCGAATATAACTGAGGCGCACTTCCTTACGGGGTGCGCCTCTACGGATGCCTTTTATTTGACTCTAATTTAATACATCTTACTCTGCTTTTAATTTAATTACATTCCAACTGAAGGGCTTAAGCTCTGCGGTAAGAATATTTCCATCCATTTCCGGAACGGGATTACTATGAGGTTTGACAACCACATTATCAAAGGTGTTTTCCTCTTTCTTATGGTGTCCGTCCATAGAAATAAATTCATAAGGCTTAAAGCCGTCAAAATCCATAAGATTAACATCAAGAACCGCGCTTTCATCCAGGCTCTTATTAACACAGAATATAACCGCCTCACCGTTTTCCTCATCATAAGTTGCAATTGTCTCAATGTAAGGAACATCAGTAAACTCCTTACAATCATACTTGGGACAATCAACAAGAGGATTAAGTGCAACACCCCTACCGTAATTTGACAGGTGCATAAAGGGATAGAATATTGTCTGCTCAAACACACCCCCACCTGTTTTGGTGAAAATGGGTGCAATTACATTAACAAGCTGTGCAAGACAGGCAATTTTGATTCTGTCGCAATGTCTTAAAAGTGTAATGAGCATTGAACCTACAACAAGTGCATCCTCAAAATTATAAATATCCTCAAGGATGTGGGGCGCCATACTCCAGCGCTCAAAGTGCGCACCATTTGAATGGTACCACACATTCCACTCATCAAAAGAAAGGTTAATTGTTTTCCTTGAACGCTTTTTAGCTTTTACATAGTCGCAAGCACAAATAACAGAGTAAATAAATTCATCAAGCTCCATACTCTTCGCCAGAAAGCTGGGTGTATCGTCCGCTCTGTTTTCGTAGTATTGATGCAGGGATACATAGTCAACGCTGTCGTAGGCAATATCCAGGCTTTCTACCTCCCATTTTCCGAAGGTGGGTGAATTACGACTGGATGAACCACACAGAACAGTTTCAATGCGGTTATCGGTCCACTTCATCACCTTTGATGCCTCAAGGGCAAGTCTGCCGTATTCAACAGCAGTTTTCGCCCCCATCTGCCAACCGCCGTCCATCTCGTTTCCAAGACACCATGTTTTTATATTATGGGGTTCTTTAATACCGTGGCTTACACGTAAATCTGACCAATATGTACCTGATTTATGGTTGCAGTATTCAACAATGTTACGCGCTTCCTCCACACCTCGGGTGCCAAGATTTATAGCCATAAGGCAATCGGAATTCGCCTTTTTACACCACTTCATAAATTCGTTAGTGCCGAACTCATTGGGCTCTGTAGTACCCCATGCAAGGTCAAGGCGCTTCGGTCTGTTTGCAACAGGACCTACACCATCCTCCCAATTATAGCCCGAAACAAAGTTACCGCCCGGATAACGGACAATAGGCACATTAAGTCTTTTTACAAGGTCAATAACATCACCGCGAAAGCCATCCTCATCTGCAGTGGGGTGACCGGGCTCGTATATACCGCCGTAAACCGCTCTGCCGAGATGTTCAACAAACGAGCCGTAAATACGCTTATCTATTCCTCCGATTTTAAATTCTTTGGCAAGTGTAATTTTCGCTTTCATAAATATTCCCCTTTTAGTTTATTTGTGTTTGTTGCTCATCTTTAGGTAAATGCTTAAAGAAATGAATTATAAAAGGCATTGATACAAAGAAGGTTATAATATCGGTAACTGTCTGTGATATCTGCACGCCGACAAGACCAAGCCCCTTTGACAGAATAAGAAGCACCGGTATAAAAACCAGACCGCTGCGCAGCATCGAAAGAAATGTAGCAGGCTTGTTTTTTCCTACACTTTGAAATGTCATATTACTGCATATTGATAAGGGCTGAAAGAAAAGGGCAAGAAGCTGAGCCTTAAGTGCAAACGAGCCCACCTCTATAACCTGAGGGTCATCACGGAATATACCAACAAGCAAATCACTCATAAGCAATCCTATTACTGCAAGAATACTCAAAAACAATTCACCTGCACCAAAGGTAAACAAAAATCCCTTTTTTACACGCTTGAATTTCTTTGCACCATAGTTAAAGGAGCACACAGGCTGATACCCTTGACCAATGCCGAGACCAACAGCAAAAATGAAAAAGCATATTCTGTTAACAATAGTCATGCCTGCAACAGCGGCATCACCATAAAGTCCTGCCGCATTATTAAGAAGCATTGTGGAGACACTTGAAAGCCCCTGTCGCATAAGACTGGGGAAGCCCGTTGCAAGTATATCCTTAAGATACGGCAAGCCTCTTTTGAAATACCTGATGCTTATGTGACTTTGTGTTTTACCGCGCAAAAACATACTGAGAAGAATGGTAAAGCTGACCGTCTGAGAAACTGCAGTTGAAATGCCTGCACCCTCAATACCCATACCAAGGAATCTTATAAGAAACCAGTCACCGAATATATTAAGAATACCGCCCGTAGTAAGACCAATCATGGCAAGCGAGGCCTTACCCTCGTAACGCAGGATATTATTGAGCACAAAGCTTGATGCCATAAGCGGTGCAGCAAGTAAAATCCACAGGGCATAGTCCTTGGCAAAGGGCAGAATCGTGGGTGTACTGCCCAACAGCTTTAAAAACGGCACAGAAAATGTTAGACCAACTACAGTTATTATTAAACCGCAAAGCACGGAACAGAAAAACGATGCCGATGCAACCACATCTGCAGTAGCCTTATCCTTGGCGCCGAGTCTGCGTGAAATTATGCTGCCTGCACCATGGCCGAAGGTAAAACCACAAGCCTGAATTATTGCCATAAGCCCGAAAACCACACCAACCGCACCACTCGCACTTGTACCCAATGTTCCGACAAAGTATGTGTCTGCCATATTATAAACATTGGTAACAAGCATACTTATGGTGGTGGGAATGCCGAGTTTAATTATAAGTGACGAAACAGGGGTTTCGGTCATTAATCTGTATTGGTCTGTTACTTTACTACCCGTAAAAATGCACTTCCTGTTAAAATTATAAAAAATACAGCAATATAATAACATAATTTGTGGAATATGGAAACAATAATAAAATAAAAATATTTTTTGAATTTTAGTCTTGACAACTGCAAAAACTGATAGTATAATATCACTCGTTCCTAGCGGGATAGTGTAACGGTAGCACGACAGACTCTGACTCTGTTTGTTGGGGTTCGAATCCCTATCCCGCTGCCAAAA
>JAZULH010000037.1:0-6535 GCA_045602985.1 Acutalibacteraceae bacterium
CCCACGACTTTTTGAACGGTACAAGGTTTTATGCAGTTAATTAAATAAGCAATATTATATTAAATGATTATTTTTATATAACATTAAAAAGGATAACCCACAACGGGTTATTCTTTTTTTATGCCAAAGACCCCGAGGCGTAGCCCCGAGGTCTTCAGCGAGAGAAAAAGAGAAAGAGGAAATCGAATTAATGTGTTTTTTTACGTTTAAATAGAAACGCAAAAAATAAAGCAAAAACAAGCAAAACAGCACAAGCACAAACAATCAAAACATTTTCTGAAGTAAAGGTACTGTTTTGACCTGCAAAACCATCCCCTGCAGGGAGATTTGTATTGTCAGAAGGGACTCTGTTTCCGTGGTTTGAAAAACCATCTGTGTTTTGCGATATAATATTACGATTTTCCTGTGTATGAAATGTTTCATCGTTTTGTGAAGCAATATCGGCAGTTGTATCTGCATTTTGGCTATCTGATGTGACTTCCGATTCCTCGGTAATACTTTTCTCACCGTTCGGAGGGGGTTCTGCCAAGCCTTCGCCAAAGCCGCCGCGTCCTCCGCCGGGGAACCTACCCTGCATACCATTATCAGGTGGCATCTGACCCTGAGGCATCTGCCATTGTGGCATTTCACCCTGTGGTATTTCACCCTGTGCTAACTGCGGTTCAGTATTGTTTTCATTATCGGTTGATTGATTTACTTTCGTTGGAGCATTATCCGATTGAGCTGACTCAGTACTGTTATTCTGATCAGATAAAGTATCATTATCCTGTTGAAAAATCTCTTTGTTACCTCCAAAACCCATACCTTTGCCCATTGAACCCATATCATTTATATTAAGGTCCCCTGTCTGAATAAGAGTTGACTTATCGGCACTTTGTCCTTGCGAGGTTGAAGGTATTGTACCTTCAAGCTGACCCGTTACACTCTGTGCTCTTAAAAGGCAGAATTCCCTGAGTGCTTTAACGCCATCATTAAATTCCTGGTATGTGCAAAAAGAAGTGGGGTCATCTTCAACATAGGGAGAAATCATTTCGGAGGTTTCATCAAATTTCTGTGCGAACCAACCGTTTTCAAAGATTTCCGCAATCATACCACTAAAATATTCGTGGTACTTTTCTGTATATTCACTATTTGAAAAAATCCAGTCTATCATAGGGCGATTTTCCGTACTTCCGCCCGAAACAGGTGTATCGACAGGAAAATTAACAATTGTTGTTGCATCCGCACCTGACATAAAGCCACCAAACGCAAGGTTGTAATCCCAAGGAATCATAGACAATTTACCATTGCTTTCATAGAGGTAATAGTTATGAATCATCTGCCCTGTATAACTGTCAAAATTACACACAAAATTGTGCACAACAAAGTAACGGATCACTTGCTCAACATCAACACATTCAGGTATGTTATTTCCCTCTCCCAGAATTCTGAGAGATTCAATAAGTCTGTTTTTGTCGCTGTCCGTTATATCGGTTTTTGCATTTTCAAAAATATTTAAGTAGCTGTCATAATTATCATCGGTATATTGTAACAAAACATCACTTGAACCGTTCATTCCGCCTTTACCGCCAAAAGAATCAGGTCTGTTTATATTTTCGGGCATTTGCGGAACTTCGAAAGAACTGTTTGGTTGAAGCTGAAATTCAGATGACAGAGAATTACTGTTTTCATCTGTCGGAATCTGAACCTCTTTTTGAGGCTTGAATGTATTTTCAGAGGAAGTATTTTCAGCTGAAGCAGTAATACTCTCCCCTTCGGGTTCATTAACAGCATCCTCCGAAAAGTCCTTGCCGTTTCCTCTGCCACCACCCATACTCATACTGTCAGGCTTATAAAGCTCGCCATAATCCGTGCCGTAATTGCGGGTAAGAAAACTTTCTTCCACCCCTTCAACAGCAAGATATAGGCCCCACAACTCACCGTTAACGGTTATTTGCACGAAGCTACACAAGGGTGACGACACGCCGTAACGGCGCATAAGTGTATATACAAGATAATCCTTCATATAAGTATTATCCTGAATAAGATTATTAAGACTCAGTTTATCAAGTCCGTAGTAACCTGACTTTTCGTAATGATCGAACTCCACCTTAAAGCTATACCTGTTATTGCCATAAGAAGATACGGAGCTTAAGGATGTGTTGCCCTTTGCACGAATAGCAACATTCTTAAAATCCTCACCATCAATAACTACACTGCATGCGGCATATTCTTCGTTTTCGCAGCTCTCAAGAAAGGAGTCCCAATCCTCCATAACAATATCAATTGAATGAACATAGGAATCATCAAAGAGCTTTAATTCATAGCCTGACTCTGCGCTACCAAGATTTCCGAGAACACCGAATCCAACTGCAAACACCGAAAGCAAGAGTGTCAATGCAACAATAACACAACAAATTTTATCAATATGCTTGCTTGTTGACATTCAATCACCCCATATATTCCCCGTTATATGTCACAAGAACAGCGCTGTTTACACCGACAATATCGGAAACAGCATTAATGAATGAGGTATTATCATCTTTTAGTCTGATTTCAAGGTTAAGTTCGATATTTCCTTTTTGGACTGATTTGCTTTTAAGCACCATTTTATTAACATTATCACCCAGAAAACTCATTACTTGTTCTTCAACCGAGCGGTCACTGACGCTGATTACCGCAATATAAGGGTTGCAACGGCTCTTTTTGTTAACAAATACAAGAAGAATAACCCCTATCACAATACTACCTATTACAGCAAGAGGTATCATACCGGCGGCAAGAACAATGCCAACTGCAATTGACCAGAAAAGGAAAGCTATGTCAAGCGGTTCTTTTATGGCAGTTCTGAAACGAACAATTGAAAGTGCACCAACCATACCCAATGACAGAACAACATTGGACGTAACTGCAAGAATAACCACGGTTGTAATCATTGTGAGTGCAACAAGAGTAACACCGAAGGATGATGAGTACATTACACCGCTAAATGTCTTTTTGTACACAAGAAAAATAAACATACCGAGACCAAAAGCGATCAATAATGCAATAACCATATCAACCAGGCTTACACTTGTAATATTTTCGAGAAAGCTTGATTTAAAAATATCTGAAAAAGTTGTCATAAATTTTACTCCTTTTATTAAAGCTTATCCGTAAACACGGCAAGCCGCATATTTTGAAAACGGTGTTGAACGCCTGCCCTTAAGCTGAACAATATCACGTATAACATCTGGCAAAAACTCATCCCACTTCACTTCAAGTACAGCACCCGAAGCACCTGCAGGTACAGTAACACAACAAGGATTCAAAAAATCCGTTGAACCCATACCTGTACGAATGTTGTAATCAAGTGTTACACGCACATTTCCTGCAGGAAATGTAAAAGGCTCCCTGGTATACTCAACAATTGTTTTTGGCCGCAATCCCTGTGTCTGAATTTTGAAATACAATTCCTTTACAAGCGCTCTGTCACAATCAACCATAAAGGAGTAATCGCCATCTAGTATTTTTTGTGTTTCCCTTGCGGTAATAATTGCCCTGTCCTTAAGGCAAAAGCCATTAACCTTAGACTTTTTTTCCAGATAAATCACGGACGTATCATTATTGTACATACGAATTCTGAATTTTTCGCGCTTATCTACGCCGTAAATTTTTTCAAGCAACGCTTTGTTACGGATATTATCAAAATACAAGCTACGAACAACATAAAAGCCGTCAGGAGCATTAAAATCAGTCTTTGCTACAGCACTCAGGCGTTGACGTAAAGTAACCATATCGGAATAATTTATTTCCTGTTTCCATTCATTGCGATATTTCGTAAGATTGCCTCCCTTGTATCAGACTTCGTTGTACATTATAAAATTGCAACCTTAAAAATAGTTTAGAAAATAATGAACAGAATATTAAAACGGCTGACTTTAAATAGTCAGCCGTAAATTTTACAATGTTAAAACAAATTCAATTGTATCATCACCCAAATAACGGGCAACAAGACTGCCTCCCATAGAGTCTGCAAAGGACCTTGCAACGGAAAGTCCTATACCATAGCCTCCGCTTGACTGAGTACGTGCCGCATCTCCCCTGTAAAAACGTTCAAAAAGCTTTTGGGGCTCAACATCAGGCATCTGCGAGCATCTATTAGCTATAACAAGCCTGCAGCCCGAACCGCATTTTAATACTTCTGCAGTTATTACGGTATCGGACGCGGAATACTTGACAGCGTTATCAACAAGTATATTCAAAGTCCGACACAGGTTCTCCTTAACACAGAAAACAGAAACCGACTCCTTTGCCGAAACTATTATACTCTTCCCTTCTGTCTCAGCAAATTCAGAAAAAGAATCAACAACATTATTCAATAACGCAACAACATCAACCTGAACCTTTTCCTTGTTATCAACACCCTCATCCATACGGGACAAGGTCAACATATTCTGCATTAAGCCATTCAGGCGGACGGTTTGATTTTTAATATTTTCACTCCACTTACTTTTGCCGTTATGGAGTTCAAGCGCATCGACATTGACCCTTATAATTGCTAGAGGTGTTTTAATTTCGTGACCGGCATCTGTTATGAACCGTTTTTGTTGTTGCATATTTTCAGCAATAGGTTTAATTGCCCCCTTTGATAAAACAACAACGAGCAAAAACATAAGCGCCCAAGCTACAATACCTAATCCAAAGGAAAGTACAAGAACAAGAACTATGCCACGGGTTTGCTCAGAAACATCAAGAAACACCATAACACTGTCATACTCGGCAGAAATCGGTGATGCAACATCGTAAATAATTGTATCAAACCTAAAGGAATCTGTTCTGCCCGAAAACCTGCCTGACTGTATCATATTATAAGCAATAGCCGAAGCATCCTCCTCGTTAATGGAAGAAATCTGACTGACATCTGTAAACAACACCGTATTATTTGAATCAAGGTAAACCCTGAAGCATCTGGATGACATAAAAGTATCTTCATTCATTGGTTTTTGAAAGAGCCGCGGCTTATCAGGATTACGCGGAACAGCATCCCGAGGAATCTGTAAAAAATTCTTCTCGTTTTCTTTAGGTGCAAAATTATTCTGCGCCAGAAAATGAATGGTGGAATGAGTCTGTTGATTTACAATAATAATATTGACAGCATTTATTGCACCGAGGAGCACAACAAGCAGAATTGATACGGCAATCATTGCAACAAGTATAAACTTTTTTTGTAAGGTTTTTATCATTTTTTGGCCTCCAACATATACCCCACATTACGTTTGGCGCGAATTTCTACAGATGAACCAATGGATAAAAGTCTTTTTCTAAGATATGAAATATAGACCCACAGAACACCTATTTCCGCATCGTTATCGTAGCCCCAAACACGCGTAAACAAATCCTCGGTTGAAATTAAAACCCCTTGATTGCGCATAAAGGTTTCCATAAGCCGATACTCAAGCTTAGGCAAAACAACAGTATTGCTACAGCAGGACAATTCAAAGCTCTGTTGGTTAAGTGATAGGTCGCCAAAGGTTATAATATCAGGCATATAATCCGTATTGCGACGCAAAAGTGCCCTTATGCGGGCAAGAAGCTCACCCATATCAAATGGCTTGGTCAAATAATCATCAGCTCCGGCATCAAGACCTTCGATGCGGTGCTCCGTCTGTGCTTTAGCGGTAAGTAATAGTACAGGAGTTTTTATACCTTTGCGCCGAAGCTCACGAAGAACAGTAACACCATCCATACGCGGCATCATAACATCAAGAATGATACAATCATAGCTGTCAGAAACGGCATAATCGAGGGCATCTGCACCATTATACACAGCATCTACCATATAATTATGAAACGTGAGAATATCGACAATTGCTTCTGACATTGCAACCTCATCCTCAGCAAACAAAAGCTTCATAAACACCCTCCTGTTACATAATAATAAATAATATACACCCTAAACCTTAGATTAAGTTTATAATAACACAAGAAAAATTGCTGTTCAAGAAAAAGTATTAACAAGTAAAGCAACCTAAATATTTTTTTAAAATTTATGTATAAAAAAGGGTTGACAACATATAATTATAGTGTTATAATGCTTAAGCACTCACGAGGTGAGGCAAGTAAATATCGCGGAGTAGAGCAGTTTGGTAGCTCGTCGGGCTCATAACCCGGAGGTCAGGAGGTTCAAATCCCCTCTCCGCAACCAAAAACCTTCTCGGACGAAGTTCGGGAAGGTTTTATTTTTTCACTTTTCACTCTTCACTTTTCACTAAATCCGTCCGAGAAGATTTTTGGAAGTAATAAGTAATAGTGAATAGTGAAAAGGTACCAGATGTGGCTTTTTGCCAAGGCAAAAAGCATTTTTTATTATAATCGGGTGAAAGGTTTTAAGTCCTGCATCTTTTTCGGCACCTCTACTCAACATTGCGAACCGAAAAAGATATCGGTTCGGAAAACCCAGAAACCAAAACGGTTTCTGGGTTTTTTTCGTGCCATTTTTCAAAGTGCAATTCAAAAGATATCATTTCCTAAAAAACGACCTTTGGGGAGGACTTGAACTAAAATATATTGCAGT
>JAZULH010000038.1:0-29510 GCA_045602985.1 Acutalibacteraceae bacterium
GTTTTTGGTACAATATAAAATGTATAAATTTGGTTTATATTTAAGTAATTTTTACCCATAAAGGAGATAAGGCTATGACTCAACCAATAAAACTTTATCCCCGATTGACAAAGGTTGTAAGCCATTTCAAGAAGTACGATATTGAGGTACCGAAAACACTTCTTGAGGTTAAGGCAAAAAAACCGGATCTTTCGGATTTTCCGTATCCGCTTCCTCAGCGCAAAAAGGATTACACCTGCTATTGCGAGGGTGCAAACGGTGTAATGTGGTATGGCTCTAACGGCGGTGTTACACGCTACGACCCCAATGCAGATTGTCTTTCGGACAAGGTTATGTATATGAGCGCTCACCGCGATTTGCTTGATAACCACGTTTCCGCACTTGTGGCAGACGGCGATGGTGTGTGGGTTCTTACCGATAACGGTGCAACACATATCGATATGGTTAAAATGTCTATGGAGGAAAAGGCTTACAGACTGTTGGACGAAACACTCACCTATGTTCAGCGCCATGGTATGGTAAGCCAGAAGTATTTGTCCGAGGCAGGCAACCTTAAATCTGTTCTTCCCTACGGTCATAGTGATAATGACGGTAGCTTTTCCTCCTGCTTTGCTATGGGTGAAATTTTCCGTTATGCTACTTTGAAGCGTGAAAAGGGCGACTTTGATGAAGAAACTATAGAAGCACGCCGTGTTGCTTTCAGAGCAAGCGAGGCAAACCTGCTGTTGATGTATATCGCAGGCAGAGGCGATGGCTTTGTAGCAAGAACATATCTTACAAGCAGTGAGCCTGTGCCCGATGACGGTCTTTTCTATAAAAAGAATGGCGCAACTGCAGTCTGCCTTAACACAACAGATGCCCGTAACCGCGGTGTTGTGGGTCTTGAAGTGAAGGCGGATGCACCTATTCCGGAAAGATTAAGAAAATATTATACCGATGAGGGCTTCAGCGACACAGATATCACATATAAGGGCGATACCAGCAGTGACGAAATTACTCATCACTACCTTCACCTTCTCGTTGCTCACGAGTTTTTGGGCAGAGAGGATCCGGAGTATGACGAGCTGCTCAAGATAGCAGTAAGCAATACCACAAGGCATATTATAGAAAATAATTTTGCTCTGCGCGAGGCAGACGGCAAGTATACAACCTGGGCAAAATGGAATATGGAGTATTTCAAAACTGCTATGGGTTGGGCAGACGCTTGTCTTAATGCAGGTCAGATGCTGATGTACCTGAGAGTATGTATGCATATTACAGGTGAAGGCGGCTTCTGGCAGGAAACATACGACAAGCTTATTGAAGCAGGCTATGACAAGCTGACAGTAGAGCATTACAACCGTTTCCACCATATGAGCATTGTGGGCGGTGTTGAGGACAGGGAGGAAATGATGTATGGCGACCATATGCTTGCCTGTACATCACTCTTCGGACTTATTACACTTGAGCCGGATGAAAAGCAAAAGGAGCTTTTCAGACAGGCGTTCAGAACATGGCGTTATACACTTGCACCTGAGTTCAACTGCGGTTATGACTTCCTGTATTTCCTGAGTGATCCTGAAAATGCAAAACCTGATGCAGACCGTATCAGAACATGGTTCTACCGCTTCAGTGTATCAAGGCTTGCAGCAGGTGTTTCAATCCATAATCGCCGTGATATCCCCAAAAAGGATTTAATGGGCGGTTATAAGGAAACCTCTGCACTTCTCCCCAATGACGAGAGGTTTATTGCAAAGTACGACAGGAACCCTCTGGAATTCAAAACAGAGGACAGCGGTGGCGTTACTTGTGTTGAAAGCTGTTACCCCTATACCTTTGCTTATTGGTTGGGCAGGTATTTCAATATTATTGAGGAGGGCAAAGAATAATGGATAAAACAATTAAACTTGTTGGCAATGCCCACCTTGACCCTATCTGGCTCTGGCGTTGGCAGGAGGGATGCGGTGAGGTTCTTCAGACATTCCGTAGTGCCCTTGACAGATTAAAGGAGTACAATGACTTCGTTTTTACTTGCTCCTCTGCAGCATATTACAAATGGGTTGAGGATATAGATCCTAAAATGTTTGAGGAAATAAAAGCGATGGTTAAAAAGGGCAGATGGGTGCCCGTTAACGGCTGGTGGGTTCAGCCTGATTGCAATATGCCCTCAGGTGAAAGCTTTGCCCGTCAGGCACTTTACAGCCAGGTTTACTATTACGAAAAATTCGGCATAACCTGCAAAACAGGCTACAATGTTGACTCCTTCGGTCACAATGCCATGATTCCTCAGCTCCTTAACAAGGGCGGTATGACATCCTATGTTTTCCAACGTCCCGACATAAGCGAGAACGGGGAAATTCCCGAAAATCTTTTCTGGTGGGATTCACCCGACGGCTCACGTGTTCTTACATACAGAACACCTACAGGCTATACGGCACACGGCAAAGAAGATATTGACCGCAAATTACAGATACTCAATGACCGCGCAGAGCAAACAGGTCACGGTATGATGATGTTTTACGGTGTGGGTAACCACGGTGGCGGACCTACAAGAGGTGACATTGAGTACCTTAAAGCAAATCTTGAGCGCGAGGGCTTCAATGACCTTGAGTTTTCCTCACCTGACGGCTATTTTGAGGATATTCTTAACGAGCTTATTGAAATTCCCTCCTGGGGTGATGAGCTCCAGCACCACGCAAGCGGCTGCTACAGCGCCACATCACTTGTAAAGGCGTTTAACCGTATGGCGGAAAACGCTCTCTCAGCGGCTGAAAAGTGGGATACAATTTCCTCAATCGTTGCAGATTCCAAGGCTGCAACAAAAGAATTTGAGGATGCCTGGAAAAAGGTTTGCTTCAATCAGTTCCACGATATTATGTGCGGCTGCTCCATTATGGAGGCTTATGAGGATGTTAAGGCATCTGAGGGCTACGCGCTCAATGTTGCATCTGAAAAGTATAACAATGCAGTTCTCAGAATTGCACGAAATATAGATACCTGGATCGACGGCGTAAGTGAGCCTGTTCTGGAGGAGCGTCATTACACAGGTGCAGACAACGGCTTCCCCAGACCTGTTGTTGTGTTTAATCCCCACTCCTATGAGGCACAGGTGACTGTAAGGGTTCATCATCCGTCAAAGGCAGTTACGGATTGTGACGGCAATCAGGTTCTTTTCCAGAATGTTCGTTCATCTCGTTCAAATGATGACCACCTTGACACTCTGTTCGTAGCAAAGGTTCCCTCTATGGGCTATGCTACATACTGGCTTGAGATTGACGGTGATGTCCGCGCAGAGAAAGAAATTACTGCAGAACAGAACTTCCTTATGGAAAATGAGTTTATGTCAGTTGATTTTGATGCACAGACAGGTTACATCAACAGTCTTATTGACAAGGAAACAGGCATAAATCTTGCAGAAGACAACTACCTTGCAATACCTACGGTTATTGATGACCACAAAACAGATACCTGGGCACACAAGGTGTTTAAGTTCCACGACATCAAGGGTCTTATGGAGCTTGTTGAAATACAGCGTGTGGAAGCAGGTGCTCTTCGCTCTGTAATCCGCACAAAGCACAAATTCAACGATTCGTACCTTGTGCAGGATTTCATACTCACCAAGGGTCAGAAAACCCTTAAGGTTGAGTGCAAGGCAATGTGGCAGGAGAATTTCACAATGCTTAAATTCGCATTCCCCACAGGCGGTAAGGATGCAATCAGCACATACGAAATTCCTTGCGGATACATTAAGCGTCCATGTAACGGCGAGGAGGAGCCTGCGCTTAACTGGGCTGACCTTACAGTAACAAAGGGCGATAAGCGTGTTGGTCTTGCTGTTATGAGTGACTCTAAGTACAGCTATGACTGCCCCGGTGCAGAGTTAAGGCTTACAGCACTTCGCAATGTTATTTTTGCAGACCACTATTCGGACAGACCTGCCGCAAACTTTAACTTTACGGACGAAGGTCTTAACCGTTTTTCATACGGCATTTACCTTCACGGCGGTGAGGCAGAAAGCAGTGATGTTGTTAAAGAGGCACATTTCTTTAATAACAATATCGTTGCAGTTCCCGAAAGCTACCATAAGGGTGAGCTTCCTCAGAAGGATACCTTCCTCTACACCAATCTTGATAACGTGGTTGTTACCGCACTCAAGCGTTGCGAGGATGGCAGCGGTGATCTTATTATCCGTCTTTACGAAACAAAGGGTATCGAGTCATCAAAGGGTTATGTTATGTCAAAGCTCTTTGACAACGGCTTCTGGTATGATATCAAAAAGCACGAAATCAAAACCTTCCGTGTTGATAGGGATACCAATGTACGTGAAGTTAACTTCCTTGAGGGTATTGTTGATAATTAAATAAAAAATCCGCCCGAAAGGGCGGATATAATCAAAAATTTGTTGATTGTAGTTTTTCAGCAATAACAACTGCTACAATCAATTTAATGATATCAGGTATTAAAAATGGTACAATGCAAACAATTATTGCAGAGAAAAGAGTTTTAAAGCTTATTTCACCAAGATATATAAAGGCATACCACAGAGTGCCTGCAATGTAGCAGGTTAAAAGCCCCAGGAATAAGCCTGATATTTTGGCTCTCAGGCTGTTGTGACAAAGCTCAGTTACAAGCCAATAAACGAGAGCACATAAAATAAAGCCTATAATATACCCGCCCGAAGCACCTAAAAGGTGACCGGGTCCTGCCGCAAAGCCTGAAAAAACAGGTATACCCACTATACCGAGAATGGTGTAAAGCAAAACGGCAATTGTGCCGTGCTTGCCGCCCGAAACGGAGAGTGCGCAGAATATACCCAGTGTTTGCAAGGTAAAAGGAACAGGGGAGGGTATGGTTATAAGTGAGCATACTGCAATTATTGCAGTAAAAAGCGATATTAGAACAGCATTTTTGATGTGCGCCTTGCTGTGCATTGGGTTTTGTTTACTATCGCGCATAACCTTTCACCTCGCCGTAAGATAGTAGCACAAGGCAAAGGTATTGTCAATCGGCGTGAAATATAAGTAAAAAATTTGAAAGAAGGAAAAATATGGATATCTTGACTGAATTAGGTTCAAAGATACTCAGTATCTTTAACGCTATTGCAAGTATGGATTTTATGACCGAAACCTTGCCAATGATTATTATGTTGGCTATCGGTGGCACGCTTATCTACCTGGCAATTGCAAAGGACATGGAGCCTACACTTTTGCTCCCTATGGGCTTTGGTACAATTATGGTAAACCTTCCCCTTGCAAACATTGTGGGTGCAATTTCGCAGGACCCCGATGCCACAGGTGCTATTGAGGTGCTTTATAAAGCCGGCGTTGCAAACGAGCTTTTCCCGTTACTGTTATTTATCGGTATTGGTGCAATGATTGATTTCGGTCCGTTGCTTTCAAACCCCAAGCTTATGATTTTCGGTGCAGCTGCACAGTTCGGTATTTTCTTTACACTTAGCGTAGCATCGCTTTTCTTCCCCATCAACGAGGCGGCATCTATTGCTATTATCGGTGCGGCAGACGGCCCCACCTCCATCTTCGTTGCAGGTGAGCTTAATTCACAGTATATCGGTGCTATTATTGTTGCCGCATATTCATATATGGCGCTTGTGCCTATTGTTCAGCCCCCTGTTATCAAGCTTCTTACAACCAAAAAGGAACGTAAGATTCGTATGAAATACGAGGGTAAAGCAATTTCAAAGAGAACAAGAATTCTCTTCCCCATTGTTGTAACAATTATCGCAGGTGTTGTATCACCTCAGTCAGCTGTTCTTATAGGCTTCCTTATGTTTGGTAACCTTATCAGTGAGTGCGGCGTTCTTGATTCACTTTCGGAAACAGCACAGAAGGTTCTTGCAAACCTTGTTACAATTCTTCTCGGTATTACTGTTGCAAGAAATATGCATGCAGACCAGTTCCTTAAATGGGAAACTGCCCTTATCCTTGGCCTTGGTCTTGTAGCATTTATTTTTGATACAGCAGGTGGCGTTCTTTTCGCAAAGTTCCTCAACCTTTTCCTTCCCGAGGGCAAAAAGTTCAACCCAATGATTGGTGCTGCAGGTATTTCTGCATTCCCCATGTCATCACGTGTTGTTCACAAGCTCGGACTTGAAGAAGATAATCAGAACTTCCTTCTTATGCACGCAACAGGTGTTAACGTATCAGGTCAGGTTGCCTCGGTTATTGCCGGTGGTATGATTTTGAGTTTCTTTAAATAAGGAGGTAAACGGATATGTTTAATACACTTGCAAATACAGTTGAAACTACAGTAGCCGAAGTTGCAGTATCAGAGGTTGCTACAGAGGCTGTTAAAATCGGCTTTACTACAGAAAATATCAGAGAAGCACTTCTTTGCTCTGCAGCAGGTATGGTAGGTATTTTCATAGTTGTCGGTATCATTATTCTTTCGGTATCACTCCTTAATAAAGCAGGCAGCGGAAAGAAAAAAGACTAATCCAAAGAAACTGAATATTATATAAAAGGAGTGTCGCAGGGCACTCCTTTTTTTATTTGACAAACAGACCGTTTATATGTATAGTATAGGTATAATAGAGAAAGGGTATGTGAACTATTCACAGAAATAAAAATGGATTTTAAAACTTTTATTAACGGAGCTTTGGGCAGACCTGAAAAGGGAGATACAGTCAAGCCCTTCAGCCTCAGAAACAGAGTGTCAGGCTATATTCTTACAAAGGCACAGAAGAACGTGCCTACCTGTGGCTATAATTATGAGGCGGATCTTACAAAATTCTGGGAAGAGTTTCAAAGATTGAAGAATGAATGCGGTTATCATATTTCATTTAACACAATAATGATGAAGGTGCTTGTTGAGGGGCTTAAGGTAGCGCCAAAGCTTAATGCACACGTCAAATATAATGCAACATCATCCTGTGGTACACTTGTGCTTAAGAAGCACATCAATGTTGCTATGCCTGTTGTTCTTGAAAATGGTGAAACATTCCCCCTTAAGGTTAACGAAGCGGAAAATAAAACTCTCAAGGAGCTTTCACAACAGATTGATGACCTGTTTGAACGTCTTAAGAAAACAGATATTGACAAGGTCCTTTTTGAGGTTATTGCTCAGCGAACAGTAGGTCTTCTCTTAAGCGGTGCAGTTGTCCCCACTATTGCACAGACAGTAACTGGCTATGTGGGTAAACATAAGGTAGCTAAGCCCAAGGACCATTTCCATCGTAACCCTCGTGACGGTTCAATTCTTCTTATGGAAGAGCTTAATGAAGGCTCTGTTTGTCTTACAAACTGGGGACCCTTGTACGAAGGCCTTAACGGCAATGTAACCTATACACCTCTTTTATTCCCGCAGACCTTCTTAATGGCTATGGGCAGTATCAGGGATACGGAATATGCCTTCAGGAACGATAAGGGTGAGGTTGATCTTGCTACTAAGAAGGTTCTTCCCATAACACTTATGTTCGACCACAGAATCGGTGCATTCAATGATGTAATGCCATTTATAAAAAAACTTGACGAGATTTTTCAGAACCCTGAAATTATGCGTGAATGGTAAACCACATAACACATAAAATATCCCCGACAATCATTTTTGATTGTCGGGGATTAAGTCTTTTAATAATAAGCCTCGCGCTTCTTTTTCTTTATGAATTTGTAAATCAGATAAATAACTACAAGAACAAGTGAAACAGAAAGACCTATGTAAGCGTCGGTGTTTGAATTACCGCCAACCTTAAGCTCATTCCACAGCATAGTCATATACTGCTGTGTTTCATAGTCAAGGTTTTCAAAAATCTGTGTTTCGGGCATCTGAGACTCTTCGGGATAAAGAATTTCATTACCCTTGAGCTCGTAGTCATCACTTTCAAGAACAAGTGCGTGTGGTGTGGCATAGCAGATGTAGTTTGCATTAGCTACTGCAATATCCTCACGGCACATAAAGTTAATATAAAGCTCAGCAGCTTCTTTATTTTCTGCGTTTTTGGGTACACACATTGAGTCTACAAAGTAGTTAACACCCTCCTTGGGGTAGCAGAAAGCAAGGTCAGGATTTGTGTCATACATAGTAAGGAAGTCGCCTGCGTAATATGCGGCGATAGCGGCTTCGCCTTTTTCCATTTTGTTGTAAACCTCGTCCATAACATAAGATGCAACAAGCTTGTTCTGCTCCTTCAGCAGGTCAAGAGCCGCATCCCATTCCTTTGTGTCGGTGGTGTTTACACTCTGACCAAGGTAGCATTGGGCGATACAAAAAGCATCTCGCGGATTGTTGAACATAAGGATTTTACCCTTGTACTGTTCATCCCACATAATTCCCCAGCTGTCCACAGGACCTTCAACCATGGTTGTGTTGTATATAAGCCCCACCATACCAACGGTGTATGGAACCGTGTATTTTTCGTCAGGGTCATAGTAAAGACCCTTGTACTTTGGCAAAATGTACTTGTAGTTTGGGATGTTGCTGAAGTCAAGCTCTGCCAGCATATCCTCGCTTATAAGCTTTGCTATCATATATTCCGAGGGAATAATAACATCGTAGTTTGCACCACCGCTTTTAAGCTTGTTGTACATATTTTCGTTGCTGTCAAAGTTTGTGTAGTTAACCTTGATTCCGTATTCTTTTTCAAAAAGCTCGTTTACATTTATGGTGCCCTCGCTACCGTCTGAGATGTACTCACCCCAGTTATATACATTGAGGGTAGTGCCTCTCAGGTGGGAGTAGTCTTTTTCTGTTGTAGCTGCAAGCGCAGGTAATGAGCAGGTGAAAAGCAGAATGAGTGCAATAAGGCAGGCAGAAATTCGTTTTATCATTTCGATGCACCGCCCTTCTGCTTGCTCAGCTTTTTGTCACCGCGCGCACTGATGATGTTTGAAACCACAAGCAGCACAAGTATTGCTACAAATATGAGGGTGGATAAAGCGTACATATCAGGTGTAACACGGCGCTTTGTCATTGAGAAAATACGTATGGGCAAGGTCTGTGACTCTGTACCGCTGACAAAGTAGCTTATGATAAAGTCATCAACAGACAAGGTAAATGCCATCATAAGGCCCGAAATAATACCGGGCATAATGGCAGGTAAAACTACCTTGAAAAATGATTGCAGGGGAGTACAGCCCAAATCCTGTGCCGCCTCGGCAAGGTGGGGATCTGTCTGCCTGAGCTTAGGTAATACATTAAGAATAACGTAGGGTAATTCAAATGTAGCGTGCGCAATAATAAGTGTACCGAAGCCCAGTGTGCCTGTTTTGCCGAAAAGTGCACCAATGAATACAAATAAAAGCATCATTGAAACACCTGTAACAATTTCAGGATTCATCATAGGTATGTTTGTTACTGTCATAATACTGCTTTTTAACAGCTTGTTTTTGTAATTAAAAATAGCAGTTGCTGCGGCAGTACCCATAACAGTGGAGAGAACCGATGATATAACCGCAACTATCATAGAGTTTTTAAAGGCATCAAGTGTAGCGGCATCCCGAAAAAGCTCCTTGTACCAGTAAAGTGAAAAGCCTTCAAAAACAGATGTGCTTTTGCCTGAGTTAAAGCTGAATACGATAAGCACAACGATAGGTGCATATAAGAAAATAAAAACAAGTGCCTGGTAAAGCTTTGAGCCGATAGAGGTCTTTTTCATATAATAACACCTCCGTCGTCATCAGAAAACCTGTTCATAACTGCAAGACAGATGAAGATAAGTATCATCAGGATAAAGGAAAGAGAAGCTCCCAGGTGGAAGTTGTTTGCAGTCTGGAACTGTGTTTCAATAATGTCGCCTATAAGAATTGTACCTGTGCCGCCCAGCTTCTGGGAAATGTAGAATGTACTTACAGAGGGCACAAACACCATTGTAAAGCCCGATACCACACCGGGAACGCTCAAAGGAACGGTAACGTTTCTGAAAACATCGAGTTTGTTGCCGCCAAGATCCTGTGCCGCCTCCACCAAAGAACGGTCAGTTTTGAGCATAACTGTGTATATGGGCAAAATCATATAGGGCAGGAAGTTATAAACCATACCAAGAACAACGGCACCTCGTGTGTTAATGAGCTGCAGAGGCTCAAAGCCGATGCTTGTTATGAGTGTGTTTATAAGACCATAATCTTCAAGGATTGTCATCCAGGAATATGTTCTTAAAAGAAAGTTCATCCACATAGGCAACATTATAAGCATAGTCATAGAGCTTTGCTTTTTTGGCCCCTTTTGCGCCATAATGTAAGCCAGGGGATATGCAATTATAAGGCATATAACAGTTGCCAGAAGACCTAACCAGATGGATAAAATGAAGGTGTCGGTATATTTACCGATTTCTGTTATGTTGGCAAATGTAAAAGCCCCTTCGCTGTCAGTAAAAGCGTAGTAGGCAACCATACCTATGGGGACAATAATGAACAAAGCCGCCCAAACAAGGTACGGAGCGCCTGCCAGCCGTGACAAAAGCGATGACTGTTTTTTCATCATCAGCACTCCTTTCGTTATTTATGCGGGAAATTTATTCATCCTCATCCTCATAAACCGTGGCGTCAGACAATTCATCAAACTCCTCGCTGAATGAGCTGTAGTCGCCGTAAAGACCGGAGTACTGTGATTTTTTCATAATATGGATGGCATCGGGCTCTACATTAAGTCCTATTGTGGAGCCTACCTCCTGATAGTCCGTGGATTGAATCATCCACTTGAAGCCTTTGATTTCAACAATGATTTCATAGTAAACACCCTTGAATGTAATAGAGGTTACAACACCTGAAATCATAGCGTTGTCAACAGGGACAACATCAACATCCTCGGGGCGTACAACAACATCAACATTTTCGTCAACGCCAAAGCCCTTGTCAAGGCATTTGAATTTGTGACCTGCCATCTCAACCCAGAAGTCGGCACGCATAACGCCTTCAATGATGTTGCTTTCGCCGATAAAGTCTGCAACAAAAGCATTTTTGGGCTCGTTGTAAATGTCTGTGGGTGTACCGATTTGTTGAATAACGCCCGAATCCATAACAACAATGGTATCGCTCATTGAAAGAGCCTCTTCCTGGTCGTGAGTAACATAAATGAATGTAATACCGAGACGTTGCTGTATGTTTTTCAGCTCTACCTGCATATCCTTGCGCAGCTTAAGGTCAAGAGCACCCAAGGGTTCATCCAGCAGAAGAACGCGGGGCTTCACAACCAATGCACGGGCAATGGCAACACGCTGCTGCTGACCGCCTGAGAGTGAAGCTATATCTCTGCGCTCAAATCCTTTAAGGTTAATGAGTGACAGCATTTCGGTAACAGCCTCTTTAATTTCCTTTTCGGGAGTTTTCTTAAGGCCCAGACCAAATGCAATATTTTCATAAACATTAAGGTGAGGGAAAAGAGCGTAACGCTGAAAAATGGTGTTCAACTGTCTTTTGTGAGGAGGAACACCATTTATTACTTTACCGTCAAAAATGACCTCGCCCGAATCAGGCTCCTGAAAGCCCGCAATCATTCTGAGCGTGGTTGTTTTACCGCAACCGGAGGGTCCTAAAAAGGTAATAAACTCCTTGTCGCGGATGTAAAGATTCATATTTTCAATAATCTGTTGACCGTCAAAAGCGACGGATACATTTTTAAGTTCAATGATATGGTTGGACAATTATGCAACCCCTCTCCGCAAATTAAGAATATTTGAAAAATCGATTTGTTTTTTCAAAAGAAAAAACCACCTACCCAAAGAACATTGAAATGTTATTCTTCAAATTGGTGAATTTTTATTTTGTCCGTGGCATCAACTAAGCGTGAACCCGTGACGGCTGACACGTTATTTTTAATTTGCAATTCTTAATATATATACAATTAAAGCAAATGTCAATATTTTTTTGAAAATGTCGAAAATAATTGTTTTTTAAACGCAGTAATACAAGGTGTCCCATGCGGGTATGTAGGGATGGTGTCTCAGGTGTATTCTGTATTCAGGGTTGAGCTTGTTTATAAGTATGGGCAAGCTGAAAATGTCTGCACACTTGTGGTATGCGGCAATGTTGAGCTTCGGCTTGTGGAGTGAAATAATATTACCGGAGGCAGCCAGAATTTCGTTCTCACAGCCCTCGGAGTCGATTTTAATATAGGTGGGAACTGTTTCGCCGCATAAGGTGGGGAGGGTAACGGATTTTTGCATTTTGTCACCGCCTACAGCAGATTGTCTGCCGTGGGCATCTGTAAAGCCTGTTTCTCCGTCAATGTGGGTTACTGCAACATTGTGCGCCTCGAAGTTTTGAAGATGGGCACAATGGTCTGTAAGCTTTCGGAATGTTTTTGTATCAGGCTCTGCACAGATAATTCTTTTGTAGCTGCCGTTTGTGTGTTTCAAAAAAGTGTCAACGGTATCGCCACGGTATGCGCCTATATCGATGTAAGCCTCGTTTGGGGACAGCTTCAGAATATTTTTGAAGGCATCCTCCTCAGGGGTGGTTATTGATTTTAAAGTGTCAAGCCTGCCGCCGTACAGAAATTCAACATAGCCCTTGAAAATCTGCTTGGATGTGTCGTCTGCCATAAGATTATATGCAAGGTCAATTTCCTCATAATGCTTGCGGAAAAAGTCTCTGTCAAAAATCTGTTCACCGATTACGGGAACAACAGGAACAAGTACGGTGTGCCTTTCGGAAAAGCTGTAAATGTTATCCATAACCTCGGGAACGGAAGTACCGAAGGTGATAATCAGGGTAAAATCATCATATTTTTCCTCAAAGTATTCAATCGGCATAACAGGAAAGCCGCGGAACTCCCTTTTGCGCACAAAGGTACTGCTTGCGGTTACACCTGAAAGGGGTATTCTGAGCTCGTTGAGAGCATCAATAACCTTATCGGCACCGTTTCCCGTACCGTACATAATTATGGGCTTTGTCCCATTCTTCAGTTCTTCCCACACACAGGGAACGCCGATTTCAAATGCCATATTTTGTGTCACCTCTTGGGGATTGTAACACACTTCCTGTATTTGTTCAATAAAAAACCGTTAATAAAGCTATACGAAACTTCATTAACGGCTTGTTCAGGTGGAGGGTATCGTTCAGTGGTATATCCAAAGACCGTTACGGTCCCTTAAACCCATCGACACCTCATATTCAATAAGTGCTTTTTCTGCTTTATATTTATGCAGATTTGCCGTTGCGTAACGGCGTTCGTTATATGCGGTGACGGAGTTTTTGGAGCGTTTTTCTGTTTGCTTTGCACGCCACCAGTGATATTCAATTTTTGCGCTTAAAATGTGTTGTCTGAAACTTTTCATAATTTTCTCCCTTCAATTATATTATAGTGAGACACAAAACGACTTTAAGTGCCTTGTGATTACATTATACATATTTGTTGTGTCGAAAACGGTCACTATAAGGCGCTTAAGTGTGAATTATTTATTAACGTATCATTTTTGGGAGATATTTATCACTTGTAAAGGTTTTTTGTTTATGATAGAATGTAGGTCAAAGGACGCGATGTTTATGAATATTTATAAAAATATAGGTGAGCTCACAGGTAATACACCTTTGATGGAGCTTTCAAACATAGAAAGGGCTGAAGGCATAAAAGCAACCATTCTTGCAAAGCTTGAATGCTTTAACCCTACAGGCAGTGCAAAGGACAGACCCGCCCTTAAAATGATTGTCGATGCCGAAAACGCGGGGCTGTTGAAAAAGGGCTCGGTTATTATTGAGCCCACCAGCGGTAATACAGGTATCGGGCTTGCGGCTATCGGTGCAGCAAAGGGATACAAGGTTATTATTGTTATGCCTGATACCATGAGCGAGGAACGCATAAAGCTTACGGGGGCTTATGGGGCGGAGGTCGTGCTTACTCCCGGTAGTGATGGTATGAAGGGCTCTATTGACAAAGCCCGCAAGCTTGCACAGGAGTATGGCGGAGCGTTTATTCCGTCTCAGTTCGATAATCCTTCAAATCCCCGTTCGCATTACGAAGCAACAGGCCCTGAAATATGGCGCGATACTGACGGTAAGGTTGATATTTTCGTTGCCGGTATAGGTACGGGCGGTACTGTTTCAGGTGTTGGTAAATATCTTAAGGAGCAAAATCCTGATGTAAAGGTGATTGGTGCAGAGCCTGCAAAGTCGCCGTTGTTGACAAAGGGCGTTGCAGGCAGTCATGGCATACAGGGCATAGGGGCAAATTTTGTGCCCGATAATCTTGATAGAAGTGTTATTGATGAGGTTATCGATGTCCCCGATGAAGCGGCGTTTGCTTGCGCCCGTCAGGTTGCACACACAGAGGGTGTTGCAGTGGGCATATCCTCGGGTGCGGCACTCTATGCGGCAAAGGAGCTTGCAGGACGTCCCGAAAACTACGGTAAAATCATAGTGGCACTTTTTACCGATACAGGTGAAAGGTACCTTTCCACCAAGCTTTTTTCAGAGTAAATGTGAGGTTGTGAATATGGATAAATTTCTTGAATCAATGGAGCTTATAACAGGTACGGTAAAAAGCCTTGAAACCATAAGCGAAAACAGCTTTTTGAAAAGAGATTGTGACAGGCAAAGAATACCCAACAGAAAAGAAGTTATAAAAGTAATCAAGGATTTGCAGTCATTACTTTTCCCGAATTACTTCAAACACAGCGAGGGCAGTGAAAATGTGCTCTCACAGACAGAGCTGTTGCTGAATATCTACAATCGTCTTGCAGAGCAAATCAAGGGCGCTTGTGAATTTAATATGACCTCCATGGCTTGCTCCGCAGAAAAAATATGCGACGAGTTTATAAGTCGGTTGCCTGAGGTTAAGGCACTGCTGCTGAAGGATATAGAGGCGATTTACGAGGGTGACCCTGCCGCAAAGTGCCACGAGGAGGTTCTCATTTGCTACCCGGGATTTTATGCAATATCAATCTATCGCATAGCCCACGTTTTATACACTCTCAAGGTGCCGCTTATACCGCGTATTATGACTGAGTTCGCCCATGAAAAAACAGGCGTTGATATTCACGCAGGTGCTGCAATCGGTGAGTATTTCTGTATAGACCACGGCACGGGTATTGTTATAGGCGAAACTACAACAATTGGTGACAGAGTTAAAATATATCAGGGTGTAACCTTGGGTGCAAAAAGCTTCAAGGTTGATGAAAACGGCAATCCCGTCAAGGATATCAAGCGTCATCCCGATATCGGTAACAATGTTGTTATTTATGCCAATGCAACTATTCTCGGCGGTGATACAAAAATTGGAGACAACTGTGTTATCGGCGGTAATACATGGCTTACACGCTCCGTTGAAAGCGGTTCTGTTGTTTATTACAACGAGAAAAGCGGTACGGTATAAAAATTACATAGCATAATATAATAAATCCGTTCCGAAATATCGGAACGGATTTTTTTAGCCGATTTTTACAGCGTCTTTAATTTTTACCTTACCGACAAAGGGGATTTTGAGGAAACCGTTGCATTTACCATCCTCAAAGGTAAGGCACAGGTCAACCTCTTTACCGGGGAACATAGGGCTTGATGCCTTTGCGGTGAGCGTATTGTCCTCTTCTTCAACATCTGTAATGTTAATTTCAGGCATATCAATATCCTTGTCTTCCAGCTCAATTTCAATATCGTACTTGCCGTTATTGTCCTTGAGCTCAAAAACAGCCTCACCCTTAAAGAACATATTGTTAATGTCTGCTTTGTATTTTCCTAATCCTATCATATTACAAATACCTCCCGTGAGATTTGTTTGTTAAATAAGGTCTGCCGCTTTACGAAGAATTTGCAAAGCGTCGTTGGTTTTAACCTTGCCGTCACCGTTGAAGTCGGCATTTTTAATCTGCTCCGCAGTTGTGTTGTCTGTAATACCTGCGGCAATGTACAATGCAAACATTGCATCGTAGGATGATACTATACCGTCGCCGTTAAGGTCGCCCTTAAGAGAAAAATCGTTATTTGTACCAACAATGTATGTTCCCAGCTTCTTGGTGCTTGCACCAACAAAGGGGGCATTGGGTGTACGCATATATTCCGTAACATCATCACCGTTTATGCGGAAAACACGGGCAGTTGATAAAATGGTATCTTCATCAATGCCGTTGAATCGGATGATCAGGTTATCCGAAAGCGGAATTTCCACACCGTCATTTGTTAATGAAATGTTGTAGCAGTATAGCTTGCTGAAGCTTCCGGGAAGAAGGGGAGCATAGTCATCTGCAGGGAGAACCGTAACCTTTAAATCAAGCTTTCCTGTATTAGGCAGGATTTTTAAATGGTCAATAATAGTAACACCGGTTTCGTAATCTGTGATTTTGCAGTCAATCGGATGCTTTACCTCAGAGGGAAGATGCAACCCGTTCACATATTCTTCGGCATAAGTGCCGGGAACATAATAAAGTCCGTCTGTCAGGAAATATACCTTATGGTCTCTGCCGGATGCAATATAACCCAGAAAAGCATCTGTGCCGATATATGACAATGAGAAAGGCAAATGGAGTGCGGTCAAATCATCGCAGTATGAAAAAGCTCTGTCATCAATAGATGTGAGGTTGTTACTCATATGGACATTGTCAAGCTCCATACAGCGGTAAAATGCCTCGTTGTATACGGCTTCAACAGAGTTGGGCATAATTACCTCGCTGAGGTATGTACACTCATAGAATGCTTTTGCACCAATGCTCACAACACCATCGGGGATTTTATATGAGCCGCCTACACCGTTAGGGAAGGCAAGGATTGTTGTCATATTTTTATTGAAAACAACACCGTCAACACTAACCATTTTGGGGTTATCCTTGTGAACATCAATATACTTTAACGATGTGCACTTGGCAAAAAGCTTTGAGCTTACAGACCAGGCATTTGCTGGCAGCTTTATGTATTCCAGTGCAGTATATTCACCGAAGGCTGTGGGAGAAATGTTTGCAAGGGGATATCCGTCTACAGTTTCGGGTAATATAATGCGTGTGTCTGAGCCTGTGTATTTATTTATAACTGCTCTGGACGGATTACCGATAAGGGTGTATTCCAATTGATTTTCGTTTACCATCACAGCAGTTTCGGAAAGGTCAGAAAGGGATTGTATCTCGGGGGAAACAACAGCCGCCGATTCTAACGGTGCACTGATACATAATAGTGCAAATACACCGCACAGCACTACGGAGAGCAATTTATTGTGTTTCAATGGATCACATCCTAAATTAAAATTTGAAAATAAATTTCGACAATATACTAATTATATTATATAGCACCGTCAGGTGAAATGCAATTGGAATGTTTATACAAATTTAACGACATCTTTTGTAGTAAAGAGAAAAAGCAAAGCTCCGAAGAAAAACCTTCGGAGCAACATTGCTTTAATCTTGAGTTTGCATTAGATAGCGCGGGTAACCTTACCGGAGCGCAAGCAGCGTGTGCAAGCATAAACTCTCTTGGGAGAGCCGTTAACGATTGCCTTAACTCTCTTTACGTTGGGCTTCCATGTTCTGTTTGAACGTCTGTGTGAGTGAGAAACCTGAATGCCGAAAGCAACCTCTTTGTTACAAAATTCGCATTTTGCCATTGAGCTGCACCTCCTTCATAATTCTGATGAATTTACGTCTAAACATAAGACAACGAACGTATAATATCATCTTTTTAATGCAAATGCAAGCATTTTTTTCATAAAAACGCTTATTTTATGAACTTTTACATATTCGGGCGGAATATTTTCAATATTTTTTTCAAAATTGCTTGATTTTTTTAATTATATCATATATAATACAAAGCGAACCGAACATTTGTACACTTTGAGAGGAGTATAAAAATGGCAGACAGAAACGAAAAAAGCAAAGCGCTGGAAACGGCGCTCTCACAGATAGAGAAAAACTTCGGCAAGGGTGCGATTATGCGCCTTGGCGAAAATGCGGGCATGAATGTGGAGGCTATCCCCACAGGCTCAATAGCCCTTGATGCGGCAACAGGCATAGGCGGACTTCCCAAGGGCAGGATTATTGAAATTTATGGTCCTGAAAGCTCAGGTAAAACCACACTTGCACTCCATGTTGTTGCCGAGGCACAGAAAAAGGGCGGCGAGGCAGCGTTTATTGATGCGGAGCACGCTCTTGACCCGATTTATGCGGCAGCTCTGGGTGTGGATATTGATTCACTCCTTGTTTCACAGCCCGACAACGGCGAGCAGGCTCTTGAAATTGCTGAATATCTTGCACGCTCAGGCGCCCTTGATGTTATTGTTGTTGACTCTGTTGCGGCACTTGTTCCCAAGGCTGAAATTGAGGGCGAGATGGGTGACTCACACGTTGGCCTTCATGCACGCCTTATGTCACAGGCACTCCGTAAGCTTACGGGTGCTATCTCCAAATCAAACACAATGGTTATCTTCATCAACCAGTTGCGTGAAAAGGTTGGCGTAATCTATGGTAATCCCGAGGTTACAACAGGCGGTCGTGCACTTAAGTTCTATTCATCTATCCGTATTGATGTAAGACGTGTTGAACAGCTTAAGGGTCCGGGCAACGAGTTTATCGGTTCACGTACACGCGCCAAAATTGTTAAGAATAAGGTTGCTCCTCCTTTCAAAGAGGCAGAGTTTGACATTATGTATGGTCAGGGTATTTCCAAGTATGGTGAAATTCTTGATCTGGCTGTTAAAATGGAGGTTATCCGCAAAAGCGGCGCCTGGTTCTACTATGGTGAGGAGCGCTTGGGTCAGGGTCGCGATAATGTTAAGGAATATTTGCGCGAAACACCCGACTTCTGTGCGGAAATTGAAGCAAGGGTACGCGAGGGTATAAATAACCTTATCTCTGCAAGAAATCCTGTTTCACGCAGGGAAACTGCACCTGCACCTGCGGCAGAGCCCGTTACCAAAGAAAAGGCAAGAGCAAAAATTGATATTGCTGTTGATGATGACGAATAATAATGAAAATAACTTCAAAGCCGGGCAACGGCAATAAGGTTCATATTTATATTGACGGTGAATACACTCTTACTCTGTACGATGATTTCTGGTATCGCGCAGGGTACACAGAGGGTCAGGAAATTTCAGATGACGAGCTTGCTTCCTTGAAAGAGGAGGCAGGCTTTCGCTCTGCTTATGAGAAGGGTATTACATATCTTTCAATGAGGGCTTATTCTGAAAAAGAGCTTTTTAATAAGCTGAAAATCAAGTATGGTGCAGATGCAACAGACCGTGCAATTGAAAAAATGAAAAGGTTCGGATATATAGATGATGAATCCTTTTGCAGACAGTATGCAAAGCATCTTTTTGAAGTAAAAAAATATGATATTAAAAGGGTTTCTTACGAACTCAGGCTCAAGGGAATTGAGGCGGAAATTATAGAGAATACTCTTAAAACTCTTGACAACGAGCCAATTCAGCGTATTATAGATATGTTAAGCACAAAATATGAAAGAAGCCTTGATTCCCCTAAGGATATTAAGCGGCTCATCAACCGTTTTGTGCGTATGGGCTATTCTTTCAGGGATATAAAGAGCGCGTTTGAGGAAATCGGTGTTGAGTTACCGCCGTTACAATGATTACGAGGTGAATTTTATGTCAAAAAAAGTGGGTATGATCAGTCTTGGCTGTCCCAAAAATCAGATTGATGCTGAAATTATGCTTAAAAAATTGGTGGATGCAGGTTATTTGCTTGTTCAGGAGGCAGATAAGGCTGAAATTGTCATAGTAAACACCTGCGGTTTTATTGAGGATGCCAAGCGTGAGGCTATTGATACAATTCTTGAAATGGCAGACCTTAAAGAGGACGGCTTTATTGAAAAAATACTTGTAACAGGTTGTCTTGCACAGCGTTATGCTGACGAAATTTTTGCAGAAATTCCCGAGGTTGACGGTGTTATCGGATTGGGTGCAAATGCAGATATTGTTGCAGCTTGTGAAGCTCTGTATGAGGATGATGAGGCTGTTTCAATGTTCCCGGAGAAGGAGAATCTTCCCCTTGACGGTGGCAGAATTCTCACCACACCCGAGTATACCGCATACCTTAAGATAGCCGAAGGCTGCAGCAACCGTTGCTCATATTGTGCAATTCCTTCAATCCGCGGTGATTTCAGGAGCCGTAAAATAGAGGATGTTGTTGACGAGGCAAATATGCTCTGCGAAAAAGGCGTTAAGGAGCTGATTCTTGTTGCCCAGGATACCACAAGGTACGGCGAGGACCTTTATGGTGAAAGCAGGCTTCCTGCTTTGTTGGATGAGCTCAATAAAATAGAAAAGCTCCATTGGATTCGTCTCCTGTACTGTTACCCTGACAGAGTGACGGATGAGCTTATTGATGCTGTTTCCCGTAATGAAAAGGTGTGTCATTATATAGATATACCCATGCAGCATGCGGATGCAGGCGTACTCAAGGCAATGAACCGCAAGGGTGATAAGGAGAGTCTGCTTGCTCTTGTTAATAAACTGAGGGACAGAATCCCGGATATTATTATAAGAACAACCTTTATTACAGGCTTCCCGGGTGAGAGCGAGGAGGCATTTACCGTACTCAGCGAATTTGTTAATGAGGCACAACTGGACAGAGTGGGCTGCTTTGCATACTCCCGTGAGGAGGGCACACCTGCATTTGATTTTGACGGTCAGATTGACCCCGAGGTTGCCGCGGAGCGTGCAGAGGTTATTATGAATCAGCAGTTCAATATTGCTGAGCGTAAGCTTGATGAGTGCATAGGCAAAACCTACGATGTTCTTGTGGAGGGCTATGACCCTTATACAGACAGCTATTACGGCAGAACATATATGGATGCACCTGATATTGATAATAATGTTGTGTTGACTTCCGGGTACAGAATCGACGACGGTGACATTGTTCCCGTTGAAATCTTCGATAAAAACGATTTTGCACTTATAGGTGAGGCTGTATGAAAAAAGCAAACATACCAAATCAGCTTACAATGCTCAGGATTGTTCTTACCCCTGTTTTTCTCCTTCTGTTTCTTAGTGAACTTGAGCACCGCTTTTTGTACGGACTTATAGTTTTTGCTTTAGGCTCTGTTACGGATTTTCTTGATGGCAGAATTGCCCGTAAAAATAAAATTGTTACGGTTTTCGGTCAGCTTGCTGACCCTGTTGCTGATAAAATTCTTACCACAGCGGCACTGCTTGCGTTTATGCACCTTGGCCTTTGCAATATCTGGATAATTATGATAGTATTATTAAGAGAGTTTACAATAACATCCTTCAGGCTTGTTGCTACATCACAGGGTGTGGTAATTCCTGCCAATATATACGGTAAACTCAAAACAGTTTCCCAGATGGTATTTTCAATAGTTATTATGATTTTGGCAGAGCTTAGTGCTGTTGGTGTTCTCGGGGCAGATTTCCCCCTTTCGCAGGTATCAAACGGCTTGCTTTGGATAACGGCGGTGCTTTGCGTTATTTCAGGTGTCATTTATGTTAAGCAATCTGTTAAGCTTATAGATTTTTCAAAATAATTCGGAGGATATATGAAACTTTATAACTCACTTACACACACTAAAGAGGATTTTAAAGAAATAGTACCGGGTAAGGTTAATATGTATACCTGCGGTCCTACTGTATATCACTTTGCACACATCGGTAACCTGCGCAGCTATATTATGGAGGATGTTCTTGAAAAATACCTCCGTTACAGCGGCTATGACGTTAAGCGTGTAATGAACATTACAGACGTGGGTCACCTTTCAAGCGATGCCGATACAGGCGAGGATAAAATGCTCAAGGGTGCCAAGCGTGAAAATAAAACAGTAATGGATATTGCAAGGTTTTACACAGATGCTTTCTTTGCTGATTGTGAAAAGCTTAATATCAAAACTCCCGATGTTGTTGAGCCTGCCACAAACTGTATTGATGAATTTATAGCTATGGTTCAGGGACTCATTGAAAAGGACTATGCCTACATTGCAGGCGGCAATGTTTATTTTGATACATCAAAGCTCGACGAGTACTATGTTTTCAACAAGCACGACAGCGAGGAGCTTATGGTCGGTGTACGTGACGGCGTTGAAGAGGATACAAACAAGCGTAATAAAAATGACTTTGTTCTTTGGTTTACAAAATCAAAGTTTGAAGAACAGGCACTTAAATGGGATTCGCCCTGGGGTGTAGGTTACCCCGGCTGGCATATTGAGTGTTCGGCAATCAGCCTTAAGCACCTGGGTGAGTACCTTGATATTCACTGTGGCGGTATTGACAATGCCTTTCCGCACCATACAAACGAAATTGCACAGAGCGAGGCTTATATAGGTCACAAGTGGTGCAACTTCTGGTTCCATGTGCTTCACCTTAACACAAATACAGGTAAAATGAGCAAGTCGAAGGGTGAATTCCTTACAGTTTCACTTCTTCAGGAAAAGGGCTATAACCCCTTGGCATACAGATTTTTCTGCCTTCAGTCACATTACAGAAAACAGCTGGTTTTCTCCTATGAGAATCTTGACGGTGCCGCAACTGCATATGAAAAGCTGCTTAAGAAAATTTCAAATCTTAAGGATGACGGCACGCAGGAGCTTGATACAGCTGCTGTGGAGAAGCTCACAGCAAGCTTTAAGGCTGCACTTGATAACGATATTAACACATCTCTTGCAGTTACCGCTGTTTATGATGTTCTTAAGGAAAAAACAAACGATAAAACAAAATTATACCTTCTTAATGATTTTGACCGTGTTCTGTCACTGAATCTTGTTGAGGGAGCAAAGGCACTTGTTGAGGATGAGTCTGATGCAAGTGATGATGACTTCTCAAAGTATGTTGAGGAGCAAATTGCACTCAGAGCTGCTGCCAAAAAAGAAAAGAATTTTGCAGAGGCAGACCGAATCAGGAACGAGCTCCTTGAAAAAGGTGTTAAGATTCTTGATACCCGTGAGGGTACCACCTGGACAAAAGAATAATAATTGGAGTAAAATATATGACAAGTAAAGAACGCGCAAAGCTCCGTGCAGAGGCTAACGGCCTTGACCCCATTTTTCAGATTGGTAAAGAGGGTATTACCGATGCTGTTATTGCACAGCTTGAAGATACATTTAACACGCGTGAGCTTTTTAAAATAAAGGTTCACCTTGAAACTGCCCCTGAAGGTCCCAAGGAGCTGGCAACTAAAATTGCCGAGGCTACAGGCTGTGACATCGTTCAGGTTATCGGCGGAACAATAGTTGTTTTCAGGATTAACCTTATCCTCCGTCAGAAAGAGGCGGAGAAAAAGAAAAGACAAAAAGAAAAAGCACGTCGCGAGGCTATTGAAAGACGTACCGAGCGTGCCAGAAGAAAATACAGCAGGTAATTATTATGGATGAAATTATTACTGTACAACAGCAAAAAGAAAAAAAGAAAAAGGCTCCGTTTATTGCAGGTATTCTCATTCTTGCACTTGCAATTGTGGGTGTAATCAGCATTGTTGACAAGTGTATTGAAGCCTTCGGCGGAAGTGACGATGTAAACACGGAATATGCCGAGTATGCCGAGTTCCTTACCTGGATTGTGGGTGTTGACCCTGATCCCTTCAGCGATATAACAAAGGCTAACAAGGAGTCGCTCAGGAATATTGCTGTGTGCGCTTTGTTAAGCAATAATGTTAAAACAGGCGAGTATGAGGTTGGAGATAAGGGACTGATAGTGCCTGCGACAGATGTGGAGGCACAGTATACTGCAATGTTCGGCACAGAGAACCCCATAGCACACGGTACTGTTGTGGGCTATGGTTATCAGTTTGACTACGACCAGAGCAAAAATGTGTACTATGTGCCGCTTTCAGGCGCCACACCGCCATTTGCTGTGCGCATTGAGTCCGTTGAAAAATCCGGTGGCGTAATACAGCTGAGGGTCGGCTATGTGGGTACAGGCAAAATTGAGGTTCAGCCCGATGGTTCAATCGGTGCTGCAGAACCGGACAAATATGCCGATATTACTCTTAAAAAGACAGATAACGGCTATAACCTTATTTCACTTATGACCGTTACTGTAGGTGAACATCAATAATATAACCAAAGCATTGTCGGAGTTTCAGATTCGGACAATGCTTTGTTATTTTTGTTTAATTTAACCTGTGCGATTTGTATATAATCACCATTTAAAAAAATATGTATTTGTGATACTATTAAGTTACTAAGAGAAAAGGAGGATATTTATGAAAAAATATCTTAGTTTAATTCTCAGCATTCTGATGATAATAAGTGTTTTCACTTGTGTTCCCGTTAGTGCAGCTGAGGATGAGGTAACAACAGATGTTATCGGTTCCGACGATTCTGTTGACGTTCCCGAAGAAGATGCGGCTACATACGACACTGTTTTGACTGCTAAGTCAACAACAGCAGGTATGCTTCTTACATGGGAGTGCGACGGTGAGGCAGATTCTTACGACGTTTACCGTCGTGATGCAGGTGCTGCAACTGCTGTTAAAATTGCAAATGTAACAGAGCTTACTTACACCGATGTTGATGTTGCGAATAACAAGTACTATAACTACCATGTTGTAGCAATAAAGGATGATGTAGAGTACACTGCTTCTGCGATTGTGCTTATAAGGCACTTTGTTGCTCCTGCAAAGGTAACTGCATCAAATGGTGTTAAGGGCGTTACCATTAAATGGACAGCTGTTGAAGGCGCACTTTCATACGATGTTTATGTGCGTGGTGCAGGTCAGACTGAATATACTCTTGTTGTAACAGGCGCTAAGGCTAACGCTACTGTTTACCATACAGAGGTAAAGACAGGTTCATATTACAGATATGCTGTTGTTGCAAGATGTGGTAAGTATCACGGTGCACTCAATACAAACGGCCCTGTTATCAAGGCTGTTAAAACACCTACACTTATCAGTGCAACAAATCAGAAGGACGGCGTTCTCTTCAAATGGAACAAGGTTGATGGTGCAACCGGTTACCGTGTTTACAGAAGAGCAGGCGGCGAAACTAATTTCAAATACCTGGGCACAGTAACTACAACAACATTTACAGATACTACTGCTGTAAGCGGCAAGTACTATAAATATGTTGTAAGAGCAGTTCACGGTTCAACTTACAGCAACTTTGATGCTAACGGCAAGGTTCTCAAGTATGTACAGGCTCCCAAGCTTCTTGGTATAGCAAACGGTACAGACGGTATCTATGTTAAGTGGCAGCTTGTTGGCGGTGCAAACAAATATGCTATTTATCGCCGCGGTGCAGGTGAGGGCTACAAGCTTCTCAAGATTGTTGATGCTTCTGCAGGCAACAAGTATAAGGACACAACAGCAATTGCTTGTCAATACTACCGTTACACAGTAAGGGCTATTTCCGGTAACATTTACAGCGGTTACGATTCAAACGGTCTTTTACTCAGATTTATGCCTTTGGGCGGTACTTGGAACAAGGCTGTAACCTACAACTTCTATAAGTACGCAGTAGGCAAGGTTAAAAATGATGGTGCTGCAGGCTACTCGCTTAAGGTTTGGCAGGATGTTAACAAGCTTACAGTTAATTCTCCTGATGCGGCAGTTTCAAATTCATTGAAGCAATCCTTCAAGGAGTCATTCGGTCAGGTTCTTAACGCACAGTGTGCAAAGGGCAGCAGCGATGCAAAAGAGTGCTTCCCCGCAAACACAGTTGCATACAATCAGGTTAAGAGTGCAACCTGCACAAAGAAGGGTAACAACTATGTTATCAAGGTTGTGTTTGTTGATACCAAGAATCCTGCTGCAGGTGGCAATAACCCCATTTCAAAATCAGCACCACTGTATTTTGATGTAAACAGCATATCAGACAGTCTTGTTGACGGCGAAACCTGTACATCTGCAAATGGTACAGCAGTATATACCGCATACACAATCACATCAGAGATTAATGCGGCAGGTCAGTTTATCAGTATGACACACAGCGGTCCTTGTACAATGAGCCTTGATATGAAAATTGTAGATTTCGGCAATGTTGATATGGATTGCAAACTTAATCTTAATGCTCGTTATTCAGGCTTCAATTATTGATTAATTGTACCCTCTCTTGCAATGCAAGGGAGGGTATTGTGTAATTTTTACGGAGCTTATTGCAACCGTGTGGGGTAACGCATTGGCAAAATCTTGATTCTCACAAGGCAACAGGTAATAATGCGGGATTCACAAAGGATTTTAAGAATGCAATGTCCACTATTTATATTCCCAAAAATGATCCGGTTCAAACACTTGTCAGAATGTTACTGCAAAGCTCACCCTGGATTTCTACAACGGAGCAGAAATTGAGTATAGTTCACAGTTCGATACGTATCTGAACTACACATATTTTAATTATTGATAACTAAAAATCTCCTCTGCGAAATAATTCGCAGAGGAGAAAGCTTTTATCTTATATTTCCGCTTTCAACAGCGGCTTTTTTTACTGCCTCGGCAATTTCAGCGGCAACGCTTCTGTCAAGGGCAAGGGGAATTATATTTTCCTCGTTAAGTTCATTTTCGGGAATGTGGTTTGCAAGGGCGTAGGCGGCTGCAAGCTTCATTTCTTCTGTTATTGCTTTTGCACCGCAATCAAGGGCACCGCGAAAAATTCCGGGGAAAACAAGCACATTGTTGATTTGGTTGGGAAAATCCGAACGACCTGTTCCCACAACTTTTGCACCGGCTTCCCTTGCAAGGTCAGGCATAATCTCAGGTGTCGGGTTTGCCATTGCAAAAACGACAGCATCCGTATTCATAGAACGAATCATATCCTGTGATACGATACCCGGTGCAGAAACACCCACAAAAACATCAGCATTTTTAATTGCAACGCTCAAATCACCCTTAAGTCCCTCAGGGTTTGTGATTTTTGCAAGGCTCTGCCTTTCTTTACCCAAAAAATCGTCGGCTTCATCTATTATGCCATGTTTATCAACAAGCACCATATTCCGTGCGCCTGCGGCAATAAGCATTTTTGAAATTGCCGTACCTGCGGCACCAAGACCGTTTACAACTATTTTTACATTGTCAATGGATTTTTCTACAACACGTAATGCGTTAAGCACACCTGCAAGCACAACAACGGCTGTGCCGTGCTGGTCATCGTGGAAAACCGGGATATCACAAAGCTCCTTCAGCTTCTGTTCAATCTCAAAGCAACGCGGTGCGGCAATATCCTCAAGATTAATACCGCCGAAGCTTCCCGAAAGAAGATATATGGTGCGGACTATCTCATCAACATCCTTTGATTTTATGCAAAGGGGAAAGGCATCTACATCTGCAAATGCTTTAAAGAGTGCGCACTTACCCTCCATAACAGGCATACCTGCCTCGGGTCCTATATCACCCAGACCCAAAACAGCAGTGCCGTCAGTAACTACCGCCACAAGATTGTTTCTGCGTGTAAGCTCAAATGATTTGTCAACATCCTTTTGAATTTCAAGGCAAGCCTCTGCCACACCGGGAGTGTAGGCAAGGGACATATCCTCACGTGTATCAAGCGGACAACGGGTAACAACCTCGATTTTGCCGTTCCATTGGTAATGCTTTTTAAGTGATTCTGCTTTAATATCCATAATTATTCCTGGTTAGCCTGCAATTTAAGGTATGCGTTGATAAAGCCGTCAATATCGCCATCCATAACAGCGTTGATGTTGCCGTTTTCAAAGCTTGTTCTGTGGTCTTTTGCAAGGGTGTAGGGCATAAATACGTACGAACGAATCTGGCTGCCCCAGGCAATTTCCTTTTGCACGCCCTTGATATCGCTGATTTTGTCAAGGTGCTCGCGCTCCTTGATTTCAATAAGCTTTGATTTAAGCATACGCATGGCAACCTCGCGGTTCTGATGCTGGCTACGCTCAACCTGACAGGAGCAAACAATACCTGTGGGTATGTGTGTAAGACGGACTGCAGATGATGTCTTGTTAACCTTCTGACCGCCTGCACCTGACGAACGGTAAACGTCCATTTTAATATCCTCGGGAGCAATCTCAACCTCAATGCTGTCGTCAATTTCGGGCATAACCTCTAATGAAGCGAAGGAGGTGTGACGTCTGCCTGAGGCGTCAAAGGGTGATACTCGGACAAGTCGGTGGATACCGCTTTCGCTTTTCATATAGCCGTAAGCATTCTCGCCCTCAATGAGTATAACGGCAGATTTAAGACCTGCCTCATCACCGTCAAGGTAGTCAAGTGTTGAAACCTTAAAGCCGTGGCGCTCACCCCAGCGGTTGTACATACGGAACAGCATCTGTGCCCAGTCCTGTGCCTCGGTTCCGCCTGCACCTGCGTGGAATGTAAGAATAGCATTGTTTTTGTCATATTCACCTGTAAGAAGTGTGGAAAGTGTCATAGCATCAAGCTGTGAAATGAAGGTGTCCACGCTTTCGCGACACTCGGGGAAAAGGCTTTCATCCTCTTCCTCGTTGGCAAGCTCAATGAGTGTGAGAGTATCCTCAAAAGATGCTTTCAAATCATCATAAGCCTTAATTTTATTTTTAAGTGATGCCATGTGCTGAGTAAGCTTCTGCGAGCGCTGAATATCGTCCCAGAAACCGTCTTTTGCACTTTCTGCCTCCAACTCTTCAACCTCTTCTACCATCTTTTTAAGACCGAGAGCCTCCGCAAGGTCTGTAAGCTTATCCTCATAAGAGTTGAGTTCAAGTCGTAATTCTTCAAACTGAAGCATAATTATATTCCTTTCGATATTGAAGTTTTTAATGCAGCTGTTATATTAACGCATAGTACACCTCAAATATATTGTTACATATTTTTACAAATAATTATTATACTCAAAAAAATGTAATATGTAAATAGTGTATTTACAAAAACAATAAAACACTTGCAATATTTTTGTTTTCGTGTTATCATACCTTCTGTATGAGAAATGCATTGACGGAGACAGTAGCTCCACAACTATTTTCAGCGAGTCGGGGACGGTGCAAGCCCGGTATGAAGTGTGGATGTCGAACATCACTCCCGAGCAGAGGGCTGAATTACAGTAGGTCTTTCCGGTTGCCCGCCGTTACAGGGGCGGCGTATGAAGGTACGCTTGTATTATGGGTGGTTAGCAAAGCAGGTCTTTGTCCCGTATTACGGGGCAAGGCTTTTTTAATTTATGATCAAGTATAATTTTGGAGGTAAAAGTCAATGTACGATCCTATTTCCCCAAATGTTAATTTTGTCGAGCAGGAAAAACAGATAGAAAAATTCTGGCGCGATGAAAAAATATTCGAAAAAAGCATAGAGGACAGAAAAGACGGCACACCCTATGTGTTCTATGATGGCCCCCCCACAGCAAACGGTAAGCCTCATATCGGTCACGTTCTTACACGTGTTATCAAGGATATGATTCCCCGTTACCGCACAATGAAGGGCTGTATGGTACCGCGTAAAGCTGGTTGGGATACCCACGGTCTGCCTGTTGAGCTGGAGGTTGAAAAGCTTCTTGGTCTTGACGGCAAGGAGCAGATAGAGGAGTATGGTCTTGACCCCTTTATCGGCCATTGTAAGGAAAGTGTCTGGAAGTACAAGGGTATGTGGGAGGATTTCTCATTTACAGTCGGCTTCTGGGCAGATATGGAAAAACCCTACGTAACATATCACAACGACTTTATTGAGTCAGAGTGGTGGGCATTAAAGAAGATTTACGAAAAGAATCTTCTTTATAAGGGCTTCAAAATCGTTCCTTATTGCCCCCGTTGCGGTACACCCCTTTCATCACACG
>JAZULH010000039.1:0-3826 GCA_045602985.1 Acutalibacteraceae bacterium
CACTTTTGATTTATCAAAAATATCACTGCAAATTTATATTTGCAATATCACTTAATACTCTCCGAAGAAAATATTTTCACTTTGGCATAATTACCTTCAAAGCATATAACCCACTATGACACTTTCAAGCCGAAAGTGTCACTTTTTATATAAAAAAATCGGGAGCACTTCATTACAAAGTGTCTCCCGATAATTTTATCTGTCCTTAGCAACCTTGCCCGTTACGGTGAGGATGTTTTGTACTTAATCAAGAAATATAGGATTTGACCAGGCGCGCTTGCCCTCAAAATCCTCCACATAAATGCGGATATATTTATAATCATCCTTAAGGTCATAAACAGCTTCAGTAACAGGCTTGCCCTTTGAAACCACCTTACGGCTCGGTTTCATATCACAGCAAAAAACAACCTCCTTGCACTCGCTGCACTCAACGTGTGCAAGCCCGTCATCATCTACATAAAAATCCTTTATCACAGGACCGCAGGATGAATAAAACTCTCCGTTTTCCAGTGCAGAAAGAATATCCTTGACATTGTTTGCGGAATTCACCATTACCCAGCCCTTGCAATGCTGATCCATAGGATGACCGTCATCTGTTGCCACGGCATATATCATAACACCCTGACCCAAAAGCTCATCCCAATACATTCCGTTATCGGTATCCATATTACAAACAAGGGCACATCCGGAATTCCATATTTCCATAGCGAAGTTACCTTTGAGTTTATCAAAATACCGCGGCGGTGTGGAGCTCCATTGGGGATGACAATAAATTGTTAAATTATTTCTGGCGTGGGCTTCATCAAGAAAGGACTGAAACTCCTCTTGGTTTTTATAATTACCCCGAGGAAGCTCCTCGCCGTGCTTATACCCGTTTGTTTCATCATCCGGACCAATGCAAACCTGATGAAAGCACCTGAAGCCTTTACCGTGTTCAAAGGTGTTGTCATACTCCGTACCGGGAATTATCGTAATCTCAACATCCCCTGCATAGTTTTTGTAATTGTATATTCTGTGGTCTGTAAGTGATAAAAAGTCATAGCCGTTCTGCTTGTGAAGTCGTATAACCTCATCCGGCTCACCATCACCATCGGATATGGTCGTGTGGCAATGCAAACCGCCCTTAAGCATTGTGTTGCCCTTGTTTTCAAAAGCCTGTTGCCGTTTCATAAAACACCATCCTCTATCTGTTCAATAATTCAGACACAATATTCCAATACTGTCGTCCGCGTGTAACAAGCCAATACAGAAAAATCGCAAAACCCTCTGTAATAACTAAAATCAATGATTCTTTCAAGTCCTGCGCGGTTTATAATCGGGAAGCTTTCTGTTATGGAGCATTTTATATATCAGGATGCACCTCATTGATTCCGTCAGCAAAGCCGTCAATGCCTACCATCTCCGCCTCGCGTACGTTTTATACTAAGTACATCTCCGAAAGCTTTTTAATTGTAACATAAGGTGACGGCAAATTCCACAATCCGCCGTCACCTTTAATTATTTATTATCAATATATCTGCAAGCGGCAAGGGCTGCAACCGCACCATCAGCCGAAGCAGTAGTAATCTGTCTTATGCTCTTCTGCCTGCAATCTCCGGCAACAAAAATACCCTCTGTTTTTGTAACACAGCTTTCATCAGAATCAAAATAGCCGTTGCTGTCAAGGGCAGCAGCCTCGCTGAATACGGAGTTTTTAGGCTCAAGACCAATAGCCACAAAAAGACCGTCAAGAGAAATCTCCTTATCCCCGGCAGTTGTGTTGAGGACAACACCCGTGAGCTCTGCTTCGCCCTTCAATTCCTTAACTGTTACCTCTGTCAATAACTCAACATTAGACTTCTGTGACAAAATTTCAAGCAATTTCTTTTCACCTGTAAAGTAGGGTAAATTCTGCAATACATAAACCTTTTCACAAAGGTCTGAAAGAAGGACTGCCTCTTGAAGTGCGGAGTTACCGCCACCTACAACACCTGTAACCTTATCCTTATAGAATGCGCCGTCACAAACTGCACAGTATGAAACACCGTTACCTACAAGTGCATTTTCATTAGGCAAGCCCAACTGACGATGGTGCACACCTACTGCAATTATAACTGCCTGTGCCTCAAACATTTTGTTATCGGCAAAAACCAGCTTACGGTTACCTTCATCAACAATGCCTGTAACCTTTTCCATCTCTACCTCGGCACCCATATTCAGTACCTGGTCAAGGAGCTTGTCTGCAAACTCATTTCCGCTCATTTCGGGAATACCGGGATAATTTTCAATTTTGGGCGAAAAGGTAACCTGACCGCCAAAAGTAGACTGTTCTATAAGGAGCACACTCTTAGACGCTCTGAGAGCATAAAGTGCGGCGGTAAGACCTGCAGGACCTGCACCAACAACTATGATATCATACATATTTATTCACTCCGTTTCGCATAATCAGGAGTCAGGAATCAGAAATCAGGCTTCGTGGGAAAGCTACGCCTCCAGATACCAACTGTTCAAATCAATTAAATTAACAAGAATCTTGATACCACCACTAATTCGGACTGTGTTCAGCTACAATTGTAACGCCGTTCCGAAAATCCTCATTCCTTATTCATCATTCCTCATTTGAAAAATTACCGTCTTTGCAGACGGTAATTTTTATCGGTTTAATTAAAGACTTTCAACAAAGGCTTTTACTGCAGGAAGATCTGCAATCTTTTCAAACTCGTCGCCTCTCTGGATAACAAGTGTGGGAGCCTGCTTAAGCTCGAGCTGTGTTGCAAATTCTCTGTTGTCCTCAACAAAGAGTTTCTCATAAGCAACGCCCTTTTTGTCAAGGAGCTGTGCGGCTATTTTGCATTTGGGACAGGTCTTTGTTGCAAAAAGAAGGAACTTTGCATTCTCATCAACAGCAACAGGTGCCTTTTCCTCTGCACAGCAAGCACAGTGAGCATGGTCAACAGTTCTCTCTGCTTTGTTAAAATGTGAGTTTGCTACATCATAAACTCTTCTGTCCTTGAACTCCTGTGCCTTACCGTCATTGAAGTTCTGAACAGGACGATAGTAGCCTGTAATACGGCTGTAAACCTCTGTATCGTTACCGCAATCGGGGCAGGTGTACTCTTCACCTGCGATGTAACCGTGGTTGCAGCATACTGAGTATGTGGGTGAAATTGAATAGTAAGGAAGTCTGTAGTTATCAGCAATCTTTCTTACGATATCTGCAGCAGCCTTCCAATCGGGGAGCTTTTCACCGAGGAATGCGTGGAATACAGTACCTGATGTATAGAGTGTATGAAGCTCATCCTGAGCATCAAGAGCCTCGAAAATATCGGCAGTATAACCAACAGGAAGGTGTGAAGAATTGGTGTAGTAGGGTGTGCCGTTTTCGTTAGCTGTGATAATTGCAGGATATCTCTTTTTATCGTGCTTTGCAAAACGGTATGTTGTTGACTCTGCAGGTGTAGCCTCAAGGTTATAAAGGTCACCGTAAAGCTCCTGATAGTCAGAAAGTCTTTCTCTCATATGGTTGAGAACATCTTTTGCAAATTCCTGAGTTTCCTTATGGGTCATATCCTTACGGAGCCACTTAGCATTAAGACCAACCTCGTTCATACCGATAAGACCGATTGTTGAGAAATGGTTGTTGAATGTGCCGAGATATCTCTTTGTGTAGGGGTAAAGACCCTCTTCAAGAAGCTTTGTGATGATCCCGCGCTTAACGCTGAGTGAGCGTGCAGAAATATCCATAAGCTTATCAAGACGCTTGTAGAAATCCTCTGCATTTTCTGCAAGGTAAGCAATACGGGGAAGGTTAATTGTAACAACACCGATTGAACCTGTTGACTCACCG
>JAZULH010000040.1:0-10589 GCA_045602985.1 Acutalibacteraceae bacterium
AAAAAAGATAAGTGATAATCCACTTTACAGATAGAATTATTATAATATAAACACCCTCGGTTGTCAAGCAATACGCCTGTTACCAAAGGTGTTTTGGAACTATAAAAGTCAACAAATTTTATTATTCTTTTATGTGAAAAATGCACCACTTATAAAATGCGAAATCAGAAAATTAAGCGTTTATAATACAAGTACAAATAAGGTTTCTGTGACTGTTAATAAGCATATACAGTTACGAAATCAGCAAATCACTTCGATACAAAAATTCAAATACAGAACGAAGATTCAGCGAGCGACGGCGTACACAGGTACGCCGAGCGAACTAAATCAAGTTATGCACCAAATTTTTCTGCAGAGCGGACTGTATTTTCTAAGAGCATTGTAATCGTCATAGGTCCTACCCCACCGGGAACAGGGGTGATATATGATGCTTTTGGTTCAACCTGACCGAAGCAAACATCACCGCAAAGCTTGCCTTCTGCATTGCGGTTCATACCCACATCGACAACCACAGCACCATCTTTTACCATATCAGCGGTAACAAAATCCGCTTTACCCACAGCAGCAATAAGAATGTCTGCTTGTGAGGTTTCTTCAGCAAGATTATTTGTCCTTGAATGGCAGATTTCAACAGTACCGTTTTCTTTCAGAAGGAGCATAGCCATAGGTTTGCCGACAATGTTACTTCTGCCTATTACAACACATTTTCTACCCTGTACGGAAATATTATAAAACTTAAGTATTTCCATAATACCTGCGGGCGTGCAGGGCAGATATGTGTAATCACCTATCATTATGTGACCCACATTAAACGGGTGAAAGGCATCCACATCCTTTTGGGGATCAATGGCATTTATGACTGCCTGTTCATCAATCTGCGCAGGTAAAGGCAACTGACAAAGAATACCGTTAACATTACTGTCCTTGTTAAGCTTTTCAATAAGTGAAAGAAGTTCATCCTGGGTCGTTTCTTCCGGTAAGGCGTATTCATAAGAATTTACACCTATTTCCTCACAACCTTTTTTCTTGTTGTTTACGTACACCCGAGAAGCACTGTTGTTGCCAACAATAATAACAGCAAGTCCCACCTGTACGCCTTTTTCATTCAAAGCAGTAACACGCTCTTTAAGCTCTGCCCTTTTGGCAGCAGAAACCGTTTTACCGTTCATTAATTCAGCCATTGTCTTTTTCCTCCACCGACATTTGCTCCATCGGTTCATTCTCTGTTTTCACTATATTTTTTACGGTTTGCGGTTTGGCACGCTTTTCCGCTTCTTTAGCGGCCTTTTCCTCCCGCATTTCCTTAAAGGTTTTTTGTGCATCTTTCGGGAAATAATCAATACCCTCAATAGGCACCGGCTTTTTAATTACGGAAATCAGCTTAACTACAAGTATTACACTACAAACCGCAACAATAGCCAAGGAAAGAACCTGTGATACTCTTAAATCGGTACCGCTGATGTAAAGACTGTCGGTTCTTAAGCCCTCAATGGCAGCTCTGCCCAAGCCGTACCAGATACCGTAGCAAAGGAACAGCTGTCCGCTGAATTTCCTGAACTTTTTAAGTATTACAAAGAGAACTAAAAAGCCTAACATACACCACACAAATTCGTAAAAGAAGGTTGGGTGGACAAACATATTATTATCTTTAATGAATGACGGAATATCCACAACATTTTCAAGACCGTATTCCTGAGGATTACGACTGATGTACTGTATAACTTTATCGCTCATCATACCGTACTCGCCATTTGTAAATCTGCCGAAAGCCTCCTGGTTGGCATAGTTGCCCCATCTGCCGATACCCTGTCCTATAAGCAACGACATTCCAACCAAATCAAGCAAATTAAGGAAATTAAGCTTTTCTATTTTACAGGTTATAAAGCCTGCCAGAATACCGCCTATAATTCCGCCGTATATTGCCAGGCCACCCTCCCATATCTGAAAAATCTCTGCAGGGTGGGCGCTGTAATAATCCCATTGAAAGATAACGTAGTATGCTCTGGCACCTACAATACCTGCAAATGTGCCGTAAATAAGAACATCCACCATCTTTGACAGATTCATACGCCAGGTATATGCTATCCTGCCGCCAAAAAGCGCTGCGAGTGTGAAACCAAGGGCTATTATAACACCATACCACTTTATCTGGATAAAATAATTACCGAAGGATGCCTCCAGAAAAACAGAGGAAACATCAAAGGTTTTTTCTATACCTGCAAAGGTCACCCTTGTAAAATCAGCAAACCATTCAATCATAAATTCCACTCCTATGTAATCCGTTGTTACTTGGCGCAAACAACGGAAAGAACTGCTTTATTTTCGTCGAAGGATTTGAGAAGCACCTCATTGACAAAAGAAAGCTGCATATTTTTTATAACCTGAAACTCCGAAAACAGCTCCTCGTTCTCAAAGTGAGAAACTACAAGTCCGTTTGCGAGAGTATCAATATCTGAAAATGCTCTGACTGTTTTACCATATTGTTTTTTGCGGACTGTTTCAAACTGCTCCTCAGTTATCAATGTCTTTTTCAATTGGCTAAAGCAGGCATTAATTTTCCCGGCCACAGCCTCGGGGTCAGAGGATTCACCCGAAAATATGGGTGTGGCATAATTGTAACCGTTAAAATACTCGGTTGAAAATGTGCCGTTAATAAGTCCGCTGTCCAAAAGCTCCTTATACAAGGGTGACATCTGACCTGCGGCAACATCAAGTATAACAGACATTGCAACCTCTTCTTCAAGAGTTTTTTGAGGATTATCAAGACTCTCTTTATACCCGAAGCAGAACACCGGAGTTGCAACAGGAAGATGCTCCTCAACATAATTCTTGACTATGCTATCAGGCTCATCCTTGAAAACACGCTCAACTGTTACGGGCTCACCCTTTTCAAGTAATCTGTCGGCAATTTCCAAAACCTCCTCAACATTGGTATTACCTGCAACAGCCAATGCCATATTTGAAAGATTGTAGAATGTATCATAACAAGAAAATAGCATATCTGCAGTTATCTGACCAATTGACTCCTTGGTGCCTGCAATATCAATTTTAACAGGATGGTTATGGTACATAGCACCTAACATATTGAACAAGCATTCCCAATCAGGTGAATCCTTGTACATATCAATCTCCTGCCCGATGATGCCCTGCTCCTTACGGACAGTTTCCTCGGTAAAGTACGGATGTCTTACAAAATCGAGTAATATTTCAAAATTTGCTTTGAAATTACCTGTGCAGGTAAACAGATAGCAGGTTCTGTCAAAGCTTGTATAGGCATTGGCAGAAGCTCCTGTTTTTGCATAACGCTGAAAAGCATCCAGCTCCTCACTCTCAAAAAGCTTATGCTCCAAAAAATGGGCTGTACCTGCAGGAATTTCGGTAAATTCTGCCCTGTCACTACGCTTAAAACGTGTGTCAATGGAGCCGTATTTTGTGCCGAAAACAGCGTAGGTTGATGTATACTCTGCCTTGGGGTAAACATAAATTGTTAAGCCCGATTTGTGATCAATGGCATAATAGCCCTCTTGCAGAATCTCGTTTTCAATAAAGGTTATTTTATTTTCACTCATCAGACTCACCACCTTCTGCAGTTCCTTCAAGCATAAACACAGTATCAAGTGTAACCTGCTTTGCTGTTTCAATTATTTCTTCACGGGTGACAGACTTAAAGCCATCAATAAAATAGTCGGGGGTGTTGTACGCCCCTGAAACACATTGTGACATAAACCATGCATCAAGTGACTCAGGACTGTCTGAAACACTTTTGAAGCTGTCCTCAAGTGCCTTTACGGATGCTTCCACATCTTCATCAGCAAAGCTTCCTTTTTTTATGTCTTCAAGCTGATCAAGAATCGCCTGACGTGCTTTTTCCTCATTATCACTTTCAATACCGCTTTGCACAAACATTACACCCTTGGGTCTGTAAAGCCTTGCAGAGCAATAATAGCACAAGCTCATTTTTTCACGGACAACCGTAAAAAGCTTTGAATGTGGACTGCCGCCAAAAAGATCTGACATTACGCGACGCGCAAAGTACATATCGTCGCTGTTTTGCATACCCATTCTGAAGCCCATAACAAGCTTTCCCTGTTTTACAGCCTCCTGTTCCTTAACATACTTAACATCCGAGGCTTTTTCTTTAAACATTGTTGTGTTGCTCACAGGGCAACGGGAAAGGTCTGCAGTATACTTGACAAGATTCTCTCTGACAAGGGACAAATCTGCATTGCCGCTTACACATACAACAATTTTTGAGGTCTCAAGAACATCCTTATATGCCTTGTAAAGTGACTCGGCTGTAATCGCTTGTATACTCTGTGCTGTACCGAAACGGTGAATCCCGTAAACCTCGTCAGCAAACATAATTTCCTCACATCTGTTTTTTGCATAGGAACGCTTATCGCTCATTTCAGAAGCAAGACGTTCTGTCAGAAGACGTTTTTCACTCTCAACATCATCTGCAGAAAATGCCCCGTCAATCACACGGGGATTAAAAATCAGTTCAAAAAGGAGTTGGCTACACTGTGCGGTTATACTCTCACCATCAAAGGCAAATCGGTCATCAATACATGACACGCCCATTTTCAAAACCTGGTGATCACCTGATTTTGAAACATCAACAACAAGCTCTGCACCGTAAAGCTGAGCAAGCCTGTGTTCAATGCTCGTAAGGTCAGGGTACATTGCTGATGAACGTGCGAGCACATTCGGTACAAGCGCATAAGCCGAAGCATTGTCGCCCAAGGGCAACACAAAGTTGACTGTGACACAAGCAGATTTAAATCCCTTTGCGGAAATATTGCAAAGCTCTATCCCCTGTGAAACAGATTCTTTTTGAAAACTGTACTTCATTAAACCACATCCAGCAAAATGATTATTTTTAAAATTAACTAATATATTACCATATATTACCGAATGTTTCCATAGTTTTTCTTTAAAATTCATAAATTATCACCCTTACGAAAATAGTTTTGACAAAGGGCTGTAAAATAATCAAATATATTAGCTCGGCATCACCAAAGCATTGACAAATGCTATTAGCTGTGATAATATGTTTTGGTTATAATAATACTTTATAATTCTAAAGGAGAATTCAGATGTCAGGACATTCTAAATGGAGCACCATTAAAAGAAAAAAAGAAAAAACCGACGGCGCACGAGCAAAAGTTTTTACAAAAATCGGCCGCGAAATTGCTATTGCGGTACGTGACGGCGGTCCCGATCCTGCAGGTAACTCCAAGCTTAAGGATGTTATTGCAAAAGCAAAGGCAAACAACGTTCCCAACGATAATATCGACAGAATCATCAAGAAGGCTGCCGGTGACAACGACACCGCAAACTATGAGGAAATCATATATGAGGGCTATGGCCCTTGTGGTATAGCAGTTGTTGTTAAAGCCCTTACGGACAATCGTAACCGTACAGCAGGTGATGTACGCCATTACTTTGACAAATTCGGCGGTAATATGGGCACATCAGGCTGTGTTATGTTTATGTTTGATTACTATGGTGTAATCATCATCGAAAAAGAAGATGTTGATGAAGACAAGCTTATGGAGGATGCCATTGAATGTGGCGCAATGGACTTCATCACTGATGACGAAGAAATCTTTGAAATCCGCACAGATGCCAATGACCTTGGTGCTGTTACGGAAGCATTACAGGAAAAGGGCTACACATTCGTAAGCAGCGAAACTGCCTATATTCCCCAGACATACACAAGAATTGAAGACCAGGATAGCATGAAGGGTATGAGCAAAATGCTTGACCTGTTCGACGATAATGACGATATTCAGGGTGTGTGGCACAACTGGGAAAATGAAGACGAGTACGAAGGCTGATTTTTACCTTTTTACTATTGATTTTTCAGCAGCTTTGCTATATAATAATAGCACTTTATAAATAGTAACTTACGCTCAATTCGGTCATGCGACGGGTGGGTCCTGTGCGACGGGGCGCCGTGAACCATGTCAGGCGGGGAACCGAGCAGCATTAAGCGGGCCGTCCTGTGCGCCACAGTCCGCCTGCTCGTCGTGTGACCGAGTGGAGCGTAAGTTTTATTTTAACCAAATTTACGGGAGTGGGAATTTTGTACAGAGCTTTATACAGAAAATGGCGACCCCAGGTATTTACCGATGTTTCAGGTCAGAACCATATCACAGAAACCCTGATGAACGAAATTTCATCAGGCAGGCTTTCTCATGCCTATCTGTTCACAGGCTCCAGAGGCACAGGTAAAACCTCCTGTGCAAAAATCCTTGCAAAGGCAGTAAACTGCCTTAATCCCAACAACGGTAATCCTTGCAATGAATGTATGATTTGTCGCGGTATTGATGACGGCTCCATACTTGACGTTACGGAAATTGATGCTGCCAGCAACAACAGCGTTGATAATATACGTGATCTGCGTGATGAGGTTAATTTTACCCCTGCCGCCGCAAAGTACCGCGTGTATATTATCGACGAGGTTCACATGCTTTCATCGGGTGCCTTCAACGCTTTGCTCAAAACACTTGAAGAACCCCCTGAGCACGTTTTGTTTATACTTGCCACAACCGAGGTTCAGAAGCTGCCTGCCACCATTCTTTCCCGTTGTCAGCGTTTTGATTTCAGAAGAATTCCGCCTGAGGATATTGCCGCAAGGCTTATGACCGTGGCACAAAACGAAAGCTTACAGCTCAGTGACGATGCAGCTCTGCTTATAGCCAGAGTTTCCGATGGCGCCCTGCGTGATGCACTTTCAATACTCGACCAGTGTGCAGGTTATAACGAGCCTATTTCAGTCACAACAGTCAGCAATGCTGCCGGCCTTCTGGGTAAAGATTATTTATTTGAGCTTTCCGATGCAATTCTGCAACAGGACAGTTCATCTGTACTGAATATAATAGACAGGCTCCACGCCTCCTCCTGCGATATGGAAAGACTTATGAGCGAGCTTGTTAACCACTTCAGGAACATAATGATTGCTAAAACAACCAAAAATCCTGAAAAATTTATAGTATGCACTCCCGAGGAATTGGAGCGCTACATACATAACGGTAAGAGCATAACCTACGGTTCGGTTCTTCATATTATGGAGACATTGTGCAAGGAAGCATCACAGCTTAAATACAGTGCACACCAGAGAGCACAGACCGAGGCAACGCTCATCAGACTTTGCTCCCCCGCCCTCTCAACTGACGGCGAGGCTATTGTACGACGCATAGATGAGCTGGAATCGCAATTAATGTTATTGAAGGCTCAGGGTGTTACTGTTAACACAGCACCTCAGGCACAGGTAATTGTACCTACAGTTAAGCCTGAAACACCTGTTATACCCCGCTCTCCCGCTGTATCTGCACCTGATAAGGCAGAGGTTACAGCAAATGAAGATTTAAACGAAATCCCATTTGACGAACCACCTGCAGAAAAATCATTTGAATCCGTCACAACAGAAGCCACATCCGCTGCTATGGTTAAGGAGGAGGTTGTTTATGCACCAACGGTGCCTGTTGATACAGGTATAGTTACGGAAAGTGATACTGCTGTACCTTTCGCTGCCTGGGAGAACACATTGAACCAGCTGGCAAAAATCAATCGCCCTCTTTACCCTATGCTTATGGGCTCATCCGCATACAGGGCAGGTAACACCGTATTTATAAAAGCTAAAAATACGGCATTCCCCCAGATGTTTGCACAAAAAACACATGCCGATTCAATAGCAGAGGCGCTTATGCGCGCTACAGGCGAAAAGCTCAAACCAATGATTTACAACGACGGTTCATCTCCTGCCGCAGAGGAAGGCATACCGCCTGTTGATACATTTATAGCAAAGCTTAACAAACATCAGATAGATTTTCTGATTGAGGAATAAAATTATATAAAGGACGGTACAATATATGAAAGCAAGAATCCCAAACCAAGGCGGAAACTCACAGGCTGCAATGATGAAAAAATTGCAGGATATGCAGGCTGAAATGAACCGCACTCAGCAAGAGGTTGAAGAAGCAGAATATACTGCAAGTGCAGGCGGCGGTGCTGTTGAAGTAAAGGTAAACGGCAAGCACGAGGTACTTGAGGTAAATATACATCCTGATGTTGTAGACCCCGACGATGTAGAGATTTTGTCCGATATGATTATTGCCGCAACAAACGAAGCTATCCGCAAGGCAATTGACACAATGGAGCAGAGAATGGGTAGTGTAACAAGCGGTCTTAATCTGCCTGCAGGCTTCGGTTTCTGAGTTATGGCATACGATGTTGCAGCACTCGAAAAGCTTATTGAGCAGTTTCTGAAAATACCTTCAATTGGCAGAAAAACCGCCCAAAGAATGGCTTTTCATGTGCTTGATTTGACTGACGAGGGTGCCAAGGAATTTGCAAATGCAATTATTGATGCCCACACAAAAATACACCGTTGCTCACTCTGCTTTAACCTGACAGAGAACGACCTCTGCCCCATTTGCGAAAGCAAAAACAGAGATAAAACTACTGTATGCGTTGTGGAAGAACCAAAGGACGTTCTTGCAATGGAGCGTATGCGTGAATTCAAGGGTGTATACCACGTGTTACACGGTGCCATTTCGCCTATGAACGGCATAGGTCCCGACCAGCTGACCATAATGAACCTTGTGGAGCGTGTTGCCACAGGGGAAATAACCGAGGTTATTATGGCAACTAACCCCACAATTGAGGGTGACACTACCGCAATGTATATCAGCAAGCTCATAAAGCCCTTTGGCGTTAAGGTTACGCGACTTGCATACGGAATACCCGTAGGTGCTGATATTGAATATGCTGATGATGTTACACTTATGAGAGCCCTATCAGGCAGAAGCGAGCTTTAAAGGAGGAATTGTCGTGGCAAAGACCGAACAAAAAACAGTTGCACAGAACAAAAAGGCTTACCACGACTATTTTGTTCTTGAAACATACGAGGCAGGTATTGAACTTTTTGGTACAGAGGTAAAATCTGTACGTGCAGGAAAGCTTAATTTAAAGGAATCCTGGTGCAATATAGTTAATGGTGAAATGCTTGCAAACGGTGTGCATATATCACCCTATGAACTGGGTAACCGCTTTAACCGAGACCCCTTAAGACCTAAACGACTGTTAATGCACAAAAAAGAAATAATGAAGCTTATGGGTGAGGTTAAGCAGCAAGGTTGCGCTCTTATTCCCCTGTCGGTTTATTTTAATGAACACGGCAGAGCAAAAATGCTTGTCGGTTTGTGCAAGGGTAAAAAGAATTACGACAAGCGCGAAGCTGAAGCAAAGCGCGATGCGCAACGCAATATTGAGCGTGCTATGTCACTAAAAAACCGCTAAAAAGCATAATTTCAACCATCAGTTAACATATTTTATTACTAAAACAACTAATGGTTTATCTGATTTCGCATATTTCAACCTTTGTTATCTTCATTTTCCCCGGCATAAAAGATAAAATGAAGATGCAATAAGCGGTACATGGTACCAAAAGGAGAATGAACTATGTCAATATTCAGCAAAAAGAAAAACAATTCCTACAATGAACCTGAACAGAATACAATTAACGAGCCGATTGTTGAGGAAAAAGAAATCACTGGAACTATCGGTTCAAGAATTGCACAGGGAAGAAAGTCTAAGGGATATACACAAGAGGATTTCTCACAAATGCTCGGTGTTACTCCACAGGCAGTTTCAAAATGGGAAAATGATTCCTCCTGCCCCGATATTCAGCTTTTGCCTCAAATAGCCCAAATACTTGGTATGACTACAGACGAAATACTATCAGGCAAAAAAGCAGAAGAGCCAAAAAGTGCACCCAAAATTGATGTTGATACAAGCAAACTGAAAATCAATATTAATGTTGTTAAGCCTAACCAAAATCCAATAAATGTTTCCTTGCCTTTTGTTATGGTTAAGAATTTTGCTAAAATAGGTAACGGTATTTCCGGTATTGTCGGAAACGGCACAATAGACAATGTTAAGTTTGATGAAATACTTACACTTGTTGAAAACGGTGCAACGGGAGAAATACTTAATGTTGTGGCAGAAGATAACACAACCGTTTCAATAAGCATAGAATAAAATACATACATATACCCTGCTGCTACAGTCGGGTATATGTAAAACATACGGGGATGAAAGGATTTCGACGGGGATTTTGAACCGTTATAAGCGAGCAGAGGCGTGGTACCGCTTTAAAAACCACACTTTTAAAAATAACTGACAATAATAAAACAGTTTTAGCAGCTGCTTAAGTCAGCTGCCGTTCTTACCGGGAGTACCGCGCCCCGGATAAGAGCGTCACTCAGCGGTGCACGTGAACAAGAGAGAGCCTTGTACCTTGTCACGGATCAAAGGGCTACCAAGGTTTAAAGCCTGTTTACCGGCGTTAAACCAAGGGAATTTTAAAAGATAAACTACGCTCGTAGAAAGTTTCGGGAATAGATTTTCGGACGCGAGTTCGACTCTCGCCATCTCCACCAAAAAACATTCACCCGTTTTATGGGTGGATGTTTTTTTATATGATGCACGGAGTCGAAAAGGGCAATTGCGCAGCAATAAAAACAGTCCGGGGGACTGTTTTGGTGCCCGTGTGCGTGCCGAAATGCGCAGAAGTATTTCGG
>JAZULH010000041.1:0-14327 GCA_045602985.1 Acutalibacteraceae bacterium
ATAAGGAGATTTTTTATGGCAGTACTTGTTACAGGCGGAGCCGGATACATCGGTTCCCACACAGTTATTGAGCTTTTGGAAAGCGGCAAGGATGTTGTTATCCTTGACAACTTCTACAACAGCTGTCCCAAGGTTCTTGACAGAATCAAGACTCTTTCAGGACGCGACTTTGCTTTTGAAGAGTGTGACATACGCGACAAAGCAGGTCTTGACAAAGTATTTGAAAAATACGACATTGACTCTGTAATCCACTTTGCAGGTCTTAAGGCTGTAGGTGAATCCTGCCAGAAGCCTATGCTCTATTATGATAACAATATTGGCGGTACAGTTACTCTGTGTCAGGCTATGGCTGACCACGGTTGCAAAAAAATCGTTTTCAGCTCATCTGCCACCGTTTATGGCGAGCACAATGTTTCCCCACTTAAGGAAACAATGGTTGCAGGCGGCACAACAAACCCCTATGGCACAACCAAATTCTTTATAGAACAGATTCTTACCGATATACAGAAGGCTGACCCCGAGTGGAGTGTATGCATACTCAGGTACTTTAACCCCATCGGTGCACACAGCAGCGGTCAGATTGGCGAAAGCCCCAACGGAATCCCCAACAACCTTATGCCCTATATTACACAGGTTGCCGAGGGTAAGAGAGAATTCCTCAGCGTATACGGCAACGATTATGACACAGTTGACGGCACCGGCGTGAGAGATTACATCCACGTTGTGGACCTTGCAAAGGGTCACCTTAAGGCGCTTGATAAAGCCTATGCCGAAAACGGCACCTTCATTTACAACCTGGGTACAGGCTGTGGCTACAGCGTTCTGCAGGTTGTTGAAGCCTTTGAAAAAGCTTCCGGTGTTAAGGTTCCTTACAAGATTGTAGACAGACGTCCGGGTGACCTTGCCACCTGCTTTTCAGACCCGTCAAAGGCAAAAGAAGAGCTTGGCTGGGTAGCCGAAAAAGGCATTGACGAAATGTGTGCTGACTCATACAGATGGCAGCACAAAAACCCCAACGGTTACGAGGATTGATTTTTCTTGCAGTTTATTCCATTTAATTCGCGCGATAAAAGGCATAAATCAATATTTGGCAGTATAGCCGCAGGCGACAGCTTGCGGCTTGCTGTTCTTATGCCCAGAAACTTCTGTTGCAGTAAGGTCACTCTTGTTCTGCACAAGGATGGGCAGGCAAACCAATATAAGGATATGTATTGGTGCGGAATGAACGGCGAAAATGAGGAATGGTGGGATATTACCCTGACAATCCCTGATTGCGGTCTTTATTTTTACCATTTCACCTACGAGACTCCCTTCGGCACAGGTAACATTTTTTTGCGTTCCTCCGGATGCGGCACAATTTCACCCGAAGGTCACGAATGGCAGCAAACCGTTTATAAAAAGGATTACACAACACCTGACTGGGCAAAGGGCGGTATAATGTACCAGATATTTCCGGACAGGTTCAATATAGGTAAAAATCCCGCAACAGCCTACCCTGCAGACAGGGTTGTACACACATCCACTACCGAACAACCTGTGTGGCAGCCCAATGAAGAGGGTAAGATTTTAAACAACGATTATTACGGCGGTACACTTAAGGGTATAGAGGAAAAGCTACCTTATATAGCCTCCCTGGGTGTCAATATGCTGTACCTTAACCCTATTTTTGAAGCACATTCAAACCATCGCTACAACACAGCTGATTACACGAAAATTGACCCTATGCTGGGAACGGAGAAGGATTTTCGTAATCTTTGCAAAACCGCCCATAAATACAATATTAAGGTTATTCTTGACGGTGTTTTCAGTCATACAGGCTCAGACAGTATTTACTTTAACCGTGAGGGTCGTTACGGCGACGGCGGTGCCTGGCGTGACCGAAACGGGGAATTCAAAAACTGGTTCACTTTTGAGAATGACGGCAAATACAAAAGCTGGTGGGGAATTGACACTCTGCCGGAAACTAATGAATCAAACCCCCAGTTTATAAACTATATTGCAGGCGAAAACGGTGTTGCACATAAATGGCTGTCATCAGGTGCTGACGGGTTCAGACTTGATGTTGCAGATGAGCTACCCGACGAATTCCTGGATGCCTTTTGCAAAAGTGTAAAATCCCTTGGCGATGATTATCTTGTAATCGGCGAGGTGTGGGAGGATGCAACCAACAAATTCAGTCACGGCGGCAGACGTCGTTACCTTTTGGGTGACCAGCTTGACAGCGTTATGAATTATCCTTTTGCAAGCGCAATAATAACATTTATGCGTTACGGCGTGGCAGAAAGCTTTATGGAAAGCATTGTTTCAATATGTGAAAACTATCCGCCACAGGCACTTAACTGCCTTATGAACCATATAGGCACACACGACACAGCCCGTATATTGACCTCGTTGATTTATGACGGAATTGAACACAAGCCACGTCATATACAGGCAGCATATAAATTAAATGACTCGCAACGCACCATGGCAAAAAAGCTTTTGAAAGCTGCCACGGTTTTGCAGTACACTCTGCCCGGCTTTCCGTCAATTTATTACGGTGATGAAGCAGGCGTTGAAGGTGGCGGTGACCCGTTTAACCGCACATTTTATCCCTGGGGAAATGAGGATAAGGAGCTGCTGCAATGGTACTCAAGGTTGGGCAGCATAAGAAACAGCCTCTGCTCCCTTAAGGACGGAGAATTTATACCATACTCGGCTATGCTGTCCTGTGTTGCATATATTCGCCATTGCGAAAGCGAAAAAGTGATGGTAATTGTCAACCGCAATAACCATGAAATTGATTACAATCTCCCTGAGGACTTCCGCTATAAGGAAGAATTGATTACAGGTGAGCACACCCAATATTCAGTTAAAATACCTGCTTACGGCGCAGTTATAATTAAAGCATAAAAGCTACGATAACCTAAGATTATCGTAGCTTTTTGTTTTTATTAATATTTATTATTCTAATATTACCGAGGAGGAACAACATACGCCATACATCACACATCAGAAGATACGCCGAGGGAGAAAAAACGTCGTATGCTCTCTCTTTTTTTTGTTTTGATTTAGATGCAGACGGCGGAATTTTCGACCGACTGCGTATGGAGATACGCCGAGGGAGAAAAAACGTCGTATGCGCTAAATCAATGTGCATGATAGTATACTTCGCCCGGCTCCATTCGTATTCCTTTAACTGCCATCATCTCAGAAACAGTAACAATCTGGTATCCCTCAGCAATGAGCCAGGGCAAAATCTCTTCAGTCGCTTCGGCAGTTGAGCTGTATAGGTCATGCATAAGAATAATATCGCCGTCTTTAACATTATCTTTGATTTCTGCCACAACCTTATCGGCATTACGCGAGCTCCAATCCAATGTATCAAGTGACCAATGTATTAACGGCATACCCACATCCTCTTTTGGGTTCTGACCGGCATAACCACCCGGTGCCCTTGCAAGGGCAGGCTTCTTACCTGTCATATCCCTAACCTGGATGTTGGTTTTGTTAATCTGTGTTCTGACTGTTTCGCTGTCAACACTGTCAAACATAACGTGGTTGTATGTATGGTTTGCAATTTCACAACCCAAGGAATACTCCCTTTCAATACAGGAGCTGAATCTGTCCAGTCGCTCACCTACAATAAAGAAGGTTGCTCTTCCGCCCACCTTTTCCAAAGCATCAAGTATGCGGTTGGTTGTTTTTGAGTTAGGTCCGTCATCGTATGTAAGGGCAACCATAGGCTTATTCGGGTCAACACCGAAAGCAGAGGACACAGCAGTATCCACTTCATCACCATTTTCAAGTCTGAGTGTAAGTTTATAGCTGTTGCGCACACCATATGCAGGCGATGAATCCGTGTAAGAGCGTTGATTATCGCGGAATTCACCTATCTTTTTCCACTCCTGTTCATTACCCACGCATTTGTAAAGAACATACTCCTCACACGGCTCCGAGGAGGGTGTCCAACTAACAGTTATCCCTTTAGGTGAAAGTGTTGTTGTTATTTTAGATACAGGCACGTGCTTAAGGGTAATTCCCTTAGCGTCGTAGCTGCCGTACACATCACCCTTAACGGCACGTACTGTGTAGGTGTATTCCTCACCCTTTTTGGCATCATAGTCAATCACCGAGTTCTTTTGCGCTGAGCTCAAAACCTTTAACTCGCTCCAATTTTCATCACCGGCTGATTTTTTATAAACAACATACCCCGTAGCAAACTTCTTTACTGCCCATTTGATTTCTATGCCGTTTTCCACACTTTCCGCCTGTAAATTAAGCGGCGAAACAAGAGCACGGCAATCAACAACTTCATCGTATGCACTGAGAACACCGTTTTTATTCTTCGCTTTTACCGTATATGTATATTTCTTGCCGTCTTCAACATCTTTATCAAAGAAACGGGGATTCTCACACACACCTATAATGCTCCAATCATCACCGTCTTTGCGGTAAACATTATATCTGTCTGCCCCGTCACATTTACCCCAGCTCAGGGACACGCCGTTATTATAATTTGCAGCACGCAATTCATAGGGAGACTCTATAAACAAGGTGCGTACACCCAATCTGTTATAGCCGCTGTACATGCCATCCTTTGCTGCTCTGACTGTGTAAATATATTCCACACCGCCTGTAACGGTTTCATCATAATAACTGTTATCTTCGGTTACGGCAATTTTGCTCCAGCGTTTCTCACCCAAAGCCTTGCGATAAACAACATACTCATCTGCACTGCGTGTCTCTTCCCAGAATATTTCAACGCCCTTTGTACTGTTTTCCGCCTTATTCAGCTTAGGACATTCAATGTAAACACCGCTTTGTCTGTACTCGTGAGTGCTCCGGTAGTCACCTTTATATGCAACTACTGTGTAGCTGTAGCTTTCGCCCTCAACAACAAGAGAGTCATTGTACGCACAAATTGTATCACCTTTAATATCTGCAAGCTTAACCAATTTGTCATCTACACGTTTGAATACCGTATAGCCGTCTGCACCATGGGCTACACTCCAGGCAAGCTCCACACATTCATCGCCTGTGGTAACATACTTAAAAGCAGGCTTACTCAAGTATGTTATGCCTGCATCGTCACTTTTTTTACTTTTGCGCAAACCCTTGATTGCTCTGACAGAATATGTGTATTCCTTACCGCTTTGAACATCAGTATCGCAAAAACTTGTACCTTCCTCTGCAGAGAGCTTTGCCAGCTTGTACAATGCGCCTTTATTTGCATTTTTGCGGTATATTACATAGCCGTCCGCACCCTCTACGTCCGACCAGCTTAAATTTACGCCGTTATCCCCGTTACTTAACTCAACCGCATCGGGAGAAGACACATCTATACCGGCATTAGTTACAACAGAAAAAAGCAACATACCCGTTACAACCAACACCAAAATCATAACCGCCGTTCTGATTGTTCTGTTCAATTTAATTTCCCCCAAATCTTTCTCTCAGATTACATTATATTATTAAAAACCAAAAATCACAATAAAGAAAATTAAATTTTCTGTAAAATTTCAAAATATATACAACAGGAAAATTTGACAAGGCAAAACAAAAAGGATAAAATAAATTTACTATCCTTTTATACGGAAATAAACCACCAATCCCGAAAGAGAAACTCCTATGAATGTTTACGATTTTGACAATACTATATATGACGGAGAAAGCGTTGTGGACTTCTTTTTGTATTACTGCAAAAGAGATAAAGCGCTTATTAAATTTTTGCCCTCACTTTTGTTTGCACTTGTAAAATATAAGCAGGGCAAATTTACTGTAGAAGAGGCATTGAAAAAATACGGCAAGCAATTCAGCGACTACTATAGAAATAATATCGGCATCGGTGATGATCTTATTGTTTTCTGGGATAACCATATGCACAAAATCAAGCCGTTTTACAAGGAAATCCAAAGTGACGATGACCTGATTATCTCGGGCTCACCCGAAATATCGCTTAAAATTATATGCAAACGCTTGGGTATCAAACGGTATATCGGCAGTCTTATTGATTCGGATACAGGAGAAATAACGCGTCTTTGTATTCGCGAAAAGAAGGTAGAGGCTTTTTTACAGGAATTCCCGAACACGGAGATTGAAAACTTCTACACAGATTCGGTAAACGACACACCCCTTATTGAAATAAGCAAAAACGCTTACCTTGTGAAAGGGAATAAAATAACCAAGATAAAATAAAAAATCGGTTGACGGAATACAACTTTCCGTCAACCGATTTTATCTTTTTATTTAAGCTTTGATTTCACAATATCCTCTGCTGCAGTAAGAGCGTCGGAAACCTTTGTAATATCCTTACCGCCTGCCATTGCAGAGTCAGGCTTGCCGCCGCCTGAACCACCTGCAACTGCTGCGACCTCGCGCACAATGTTACCTGCGTGTGCACCGCTTGCAATTGCAGACTTACCGCAGTAACAAGCGAACGAGCATGTGCCCTTAGCGCTCTGCTCGGCAGCAAGGATTACAACAATATCCTCACCCTTGTCCTTTGATGAATCAAGCATTGAACGAAGTGCATTGGCATCTGCTTCACCCAGATTTGCAGTAATAAGCTTGACAGCACCAAGATCCTTTACATTATCGAAAAGGCTGCCTGCCTTTTCCTTTGCCATTTCTGCCTTAAGGTCCTGCAGTGATTTTTCAGTTGCTTTAAGTTCCTGTGCAAGAGCTGCCGCTTTCACTGCAAGGTCTTTAATGTTTGCAAGCTTCATAGCCGCTGCTGTATCGTGTATGAGTTGTTCGCGTGAGTTGAGATAATTTATAACACCTGTACCCGTAACACCCTCAATACGCCTTACACCTGCCGCAACAGATGACTCTGTTACAATGCGGAAAAGACCGATATTGCCTGTGTTTGAAACGTGAGTACCGCCACAAAGCTCTGTCGAGAAATCTCCTGCAGAAACAACGCGTACAGTATCACCGTATTTCTCACCAAAGAGTGCCATTGCACCCTTCTTTTTAGCATCGTCAATGCTCATTTCCTCTGTAACAACAGGTAATGCAGAAAGAATAATCTCGTTAACTCTGTTTTCTATGGCAGTAATCTCATCTGCTGTAAGTGCAGAGAAGTGTGAAAAGTCAAAACGTACTGCCTCTTCATTAACAAGCTGACCTGCCTGCTCAACATGTGTACCGAGGGCCTCTCTGAGAGCCGCCTGAAGAAGATGTGCCGCTGTATGATTTCGCATAATTGCTTTACGGCGTTCACCGTCAACAATGGTTTTTACCGTGTCACCAACATTTATACCGTCGCCTTCAGCAATTGTTCCGTGGTGGAGGATAGTGCCGTCTGCAGTCTTTGTGGTGTTAGTTACGTTAAACACTGTGTCACCAATTGTAATAACGCCTGTATCTCCAACCTGTCCGCCGCTTTCTGCATAGAAGGGTGTTTCTGAAAGAACAATAATTGCATCAGTATCAACGCCTGCAAAATCAACCTTTTCGCCATTTGTGGCAATGCTGAGTACCTTGCCATCGCCCTGTGTTGTACCATAGCCTGTAAAGCTTGTTGAACCGCACTCATTAAATGAAATGTCAGAGCCCTTCCAGCCCTCTGTTCCTGCTACTTTACGGGCTGCCTTTGCTTTAGCTTTTGCCTCTGCAAGGAATTGCTCAAACTCCTCATTATCAACAGTCATTCCGTTTTCCTCAGCAATTTCGCGTGTCAAATCAATGGGGAATCCGAAGGTATCCTGAAGCTTGAAGGCATCTGCACCTGAAAGAACAGTACCCTCAGTCTTTTTCATCATCTCGTTAAGCAGCTCAAGACCGCTGTCAATTGTTTTATAGAAGCTGTTTTCTTCCATAGAAATAACCTTAATGATATAATCCTGCTTTTCACGAAGACCGGGATATGCTTCTTCATTTTCCCTGATAACGGTTTCGCAAACCTCTGCAAGGAAGGGTCTGTCAATACCCAGAAGTCTGCCGTGACGTGCAGCACGTCTGAGAAGACGGCGAAGCACATAACCTCTGCCCACATTTGACGGAAGAACACCGTCACCAATCATAAATGTTGTTGAACGGATATGGTCAGTAATAACACGTAGCGAAATATCTCTCTTTTCATTTTCGTGGTATTTAACACCTGCAATCTCCGTAACGTGCTTCATAACATTCTGCACAGTATCAACCTCAAAAATGTTGTGAACATCCTGTGCAATACAGGCAAGTCTTTCAAGACCCATACCTGTATCAATATTGGGGTTTGCGAGTGGTGTGTAATTATTCTTACCGTCATTTTCAAACTGTGTGAAAACAAGGTTCCAGAACTCAACATAACGGTCACACTCACAGCCTACCTTACAGTCAGGACTGCCGCAACCGTATTTTTCACCACGGTCATAATAAAGCTCAGAGCAAGGACCACAGGGACCCTGACCGTGCTCCCAGAAGTTATCCTCCTTACCGAAACGCACCATATGGTCAGGCTTTACGCCAACATTTTTAGTCCAGATATCATAAGCCTCATCATCATCAAGATAAACACTGCAATAAATTTTATCGGGATCCATTTCCATAACCTGAGTACAGAATTCCCAAGCCCACGGAATAACCTCCTTCTTAAAATAATCACCGAAGGAGAAGTTGCCCAACATCTCAAAATATGTGCCGTGACGGGCTGTAATACCCACACGCTCGATGTCGGGTGTACGGATACACTTCTGACAGGTGGTAACTCGCTTACGGGGAGGAGTTTCTTCACCTGTGAAATATTTTTTCATTGGTGTCATACCCGCGTTGATAAGAAGAATACTCTTATCACCCTGGGGTACAAGGGGGAAGCTGGGAAGTCTGAGATGGTCTTTACTCTCAAAAAATTTGAGGTACATCTCACGGATTTCATTAAGACCTGTCCATTTCATACTTTTTTACTCCTGTATCTATAGAATTTAAAATAAAAAAGGTGCTTTACCTCTTCGGGACGGAAAAACCGCGGTACCACCCGAATTGTGTAAAACACACCAACTCTTGTAACAGTTAACGCCTGTCAACGTGCCGTTTCCGACAAGGCTCAGCAAGCAGCAGATTTAACTCCGACAAAGGGCTTACACCAACCGCCCTCTCTCTGAATGACGTACCGAAAAATCATTCTCGCATCATAGCCGTTTAATATATACAATAGTATTATATGAAATTTGGCGATAAAGTCAAGTTTAATTTTTCGCACGACCCTGCTCTGTAGCAAAATAAACAACCCATTTATCAAAAATATAACAAAACAAAGCAAAATAACCAAATGTATAAAATTTTCAAAAAACCTCTTTACTTTATCACGCTAAAGTGCTAAAATGACAACACAAAAATTAAAGTGGTCTTACCACTACGGAGGAATTTATTATGAACAAGAAAATTTTAGCAATCATAATGAGCATCGTTCTCGTTGCAGGTATTGTTTGCGCATTTGCCGCTTGCGGTAATGACGGTGGCAATACAGCAGATCCCACAGAAACAGAAACTCCTGCTTCTGACATCGCTTACATCAAAGACAAGGGCGAAATGATTATCGGTATTACATATTTCGCACCTATGAACTACCTTGATGACAACAACGAGCTCATCGGTTTTGAAACAGAGTTTGCAAAAGCAGTTTGAGCAAAGCTTGGCGTTGAAGCAAAGTTCCAGGAAATCAACTGGACAGCTAAAGAAACAGAGCTTGCTGCAAAGAACATTGACTGTATCTGGAATGGTATGACAATCACTCCCGAAAGACAGGAAGCAATGGCTATCTCAACACCCTACATGGCAAACAAGCAGGTTCTTGTTGTTAAGGCTGACAGACTTGACGAAATCAAAGCTCTTGCAGATGCAAAGGGTCTTAACATCGTAGCAGAAAAGGAATCTGCAGGTGAAGGCGTTGCTCTTGAGGATGCTTTCTTCGCAGAGGCTAACTACACAGCAGTTGACACACAGTCAAAGGCTCTTACAGAGGTTATGTCAGGTACAGCAGACGGTTGCGTAGTTGACTATGTTGCATCAATCGGTATGATTGGCGAAGGCACAGACTTTGAAGACCTGGTTGTTGTTGACACACTTGCATTTGCTGACGAGCAGTACGGTATTGCATTCCGTAAGGGTGCTGACACAGCTGACGAAGTAAACAAGGCTATCTCTGAGCTTGTTGCTGACGGCACACTTGCAAAGATTGCAGCAAAGTATAAACTTGAGGAGCAGATTATTGCAAAATAATTTCCGGAGGAATTTATAATGACTTTTGACAAGGTTACAATAGACCTGTTAGAAGGCTTCCTTCAGAACTGTCAAGTATTTATACTTACACTTTTGGCGGCTATACCCTTGGGGCTTATAATTTCGTTTGGCTCCATGGCAAAGTTCAGACCAATCAAATATTTAACAAAAGCAATAGTTTGGGTCATCAGGGGTACTCCCCTGATGCTCCAACTTTTTGTTGTTTATTATGTTCCCGGTCTTGTATTCAATGCGCCCTTTAAATCACGTATGACTGCGGCACTAATTGCCTTTGTCATTAACTACGCCTGTTATTTTTCAGAGATTTTCAGGGGCGGTATCGAAAGCATTCCAAAAGGACAGTATGAAGCAGGTCAGGTTTTGGGTATGACCAAAACCCAGGTTTTCTTTAAAGTTATTCTTATGCAGGTTGTGAAGAATATTATCCCCCCCATGAGCAACGAAATCATTACACTTGTTAAGGACACATCCCTTGCACGTGTTATTGCCATCCCCGAAATTCTTATGGCGGCAGAGCGTTTCTCAGGCAGAGGTCTTATATGGCCCCTGTTCTACACAGGTGTATTCTTCCTGTTGTTCAACGGTGTTCTCACAATCCTTTTCAGCAAAATCGAGAAGAAATTTGACTACTATAAAAACTAAGGTTTGAAAGGAGCTTTTATATGTCTGTACTTGAAGTAAAGAATCTTAAAAAAAGCTTCGGAAAAACCGAGGTTTTAAAGGGTGTAAGCTTTGACCTTAACGAGGGTGAGGTTCTCAGCATTATCGGCTCATCCGGTAGCGGTAAAACAACCATCCTCCGTTGTATAAATCAGCTTGAAACCGCAGACGAAGGTTTCATAAGTGTTGCGGGCGAGGTTTTCTTCGACGGTAGCGTAGGTAAGGAAAGTGCCAAGGAGCGACGCAAACAACAGCTTCTTGTTGGCCTTGTTTTTCAGGATTTCCACCTTTTCCCACAGTACACCGTACTCAAGAATGTAACCCTTGCCGCAGAATTGCTTGCCAAGGAACGGGAGGATTACAAGCACAACAAAAAGAGTATTCACGATGAAATTGAGGAAAAGGCAAAGGTACTCCTGGGCAAGGTTGGTCTTTCTGATAAGCTGAACAACTATCCTTGCGAGCTTTCAGGCGGTCAGAAGCAACGTGTTTCGATTGCACGTGCTCTTATGCTTGAGCCAAAGGTGCTTTTCTTTGACGAGCCCACATCTGCACTTGACCCTGAGCTTACAGGCGAAATTCTCAAGGTAATCAAAAGCCTTGCAGAGGAGAATATGACAATGGTAATCGTTACCCACGAAATGTCATTTGCAAGGGCAGTTTCCACAAAGGTTATCTTTATGGACAACGGTGTTATTGAAGAATCGGGCACCCCCGAGGAGGTTTTCGACAACCCCAAATCACAAAGAACAAAAGAATTTATTTCAAAATTTGATGATTAATTTACAAAGACCTGTTTGTTAAAAACGGGTCTTTTTCTTTCATAAGCAAACACACTTGTACATACATTGTAGTATGGAGGTGTCTTTATGACAGATGATAAAAAAACAAGCCTTATTCCCCATAACTGTATTTTAGAGGACCGCAAAAGACTTTCCGTTTCGGGTGTAAACGACGTGGATAGCTTTGATGAAACCGTTATCGTTGCCAAAACAGATTGTGGTGAGCTGACCGTAAGCGGTGAAAAGCTACATATCACCAAGCTCTCCCTTGACGTGGGTGAGCTTGCCATTGAGGGCAATATAAATTCCCTTACGTACGCAGATATAGCAGAAAAAAGCGGTGGCTTTTTTGCCAAGGTATTCAGATAATGTACTCCGTACCCCAAAGCCGACAGCTGACCATTTTCCTTTGCGCCCTTGGTGCAGGCTTTTTGTTAGGCATCCTATATGACGTTATGAGGGCTATGCGCTTATCCTTTACCACATCAAAGGTGGCAGTAGTTATTTTTGACGTTGTGTATTTTCTGCTATGCGGTATTCTCAGCTTTTTATTTATACTTGCATTAAACAAAGGTGAAGTGCGGTTTTATATTATCGCAGGTGAAATAATCGGGTGGTTATTTTACTATCTGTCCCTTGGGCTGGCGGTAATAAAAATAACTGATGCTTTCGTTAACCTTTTTCACAAGGCAAGGGCATTGCTTTTCAGGGTAATTTCTGCCCCATTCCGCCTTATATATCGGGCATTTAACCGTATTTTCAGTAAAATATCTCAGCTTTTCAAAAAAACTGAAAAAAAGTCCCGTAAAATACGAAAAAAACACTTGCCAAAACTACGTCTGTATGTGTATAATTTATTCGGTATAATATCGACAGGGAGAAATGTTGAAAAGAAAGGCGGTCAGTGTTTTGGCAAACGCAAAAGCAAAGAAGAAAAAGAAACAGATTGCACCGGTTAGCATTGTTGTTTTTGTTTTGTGTGCTTGTATTGTTTTATACTTTGTTGTAAGCATTGTTAAAAAGCAGATCGAAATCAACAAAAGCACCGAAGCCCGCGATGAGCTTGTTTCCGTGCTTGAAAGCCAGCAGGCTGAAAACAAGGAGCTTGAGGCTGCCATTTCTCAGGGTGACGAAAGTGCCCTTGCCGAGGAATATGCCAGAAAAAAGGGTTACGTTATGCCCGACGAGCGTGTTTACGTGGACATAACTCCCGGTGAAGAACAATAAAAATCAATCGAGGTAAACAAAAGGTATGGCAGTAGAAATCGGCGCGATTCTTGATGGCAAGGTAACAGGCATCACAAACTTCGGAGCATTTGTGGAGCTCCCCGACAAAACAACAGGTATGGTACATATTTCAGAGGTTTCCGCATCCTTTATAAAGGATATTCACGAGAAGCTTTCTGAAGGGGACCAGGTTAAAGTCAAGGTTATTGACATTAACGAAAAGGGTAAGGTTGCTCTTTCCATAAAAAAAGCCCTTCCCAAGGAGGAAGAATCAAAACCGAAGAAGCCTGCAGGTGATAAAGGCAGACGTTCGCAGCCCCAGGTATGGACCGGCACTCAGAAGTCCGAGCCTGAAAATATGTCCTTTGAGGATATGATGGCAAAGTTCAAATCTGTAAGTGACGAAAAAATGAGCGATTTGAAGAAGAATTCTGCCGCAAAGAGAGGCACATCCACACCCCGTCGCGGTGGCGGAAGTCCTCGTGGATTATAAAATCACTATAACCGTGTCATAAGACACGGTTATATATTTAGGAAGTGTTTTTTTGAGAGAGATAAGTGCAAAATTAATTGAGGATACTGTTGCAGAGCTTTTTATAAAAGCAAATTCATTTTTGCCCGAGGCTCTTGAAAACAGAATCAACTCTGCCGCAGAAACGGAAACAAACGAAATTGCCAAGGGCATATTCTGTGATATGTGCAAAAATCTTGACTGTGCAAGGGAGCTTAATATCCCCATTTGTCAGGATACAGGAATGGCTGTGCTTTTCTGTGAATTGGGTCAGGACGTCCACGTAATTGACGGTGACTTCAATACCGCAATCAATGATGGCGTAAAGAAAGCATATCTTGACGGCAAAATGCGTTGCTCAATTGTGGCTGACCCTGTGCGAAGAGGTAACACAGGTGATAACACCCCTGCTCTGGTACACCTTTCACTTGTGCCCGGTGACAAAATAAAGCTCACAGCTGCACCCAAGGGCTTTGGTAGTGAGAATATGAGTCAGATTAAAATGTTTACACCCTCTGCAACCATTGAAAATATTGTTGATTTTGTTGTGAGCGTGGTCAAGACAGCAGACGCCAACCCCTGCCCCCCTGTTGTGCTTGGTGTGGGTATAGGCAGTGACTTTGAGGGTGTCGCGCTCCTTTCCAAAAAAGCGTTATGCAGAGATATCGACACACCCAACCCCGACCCATTCTACAAGGAATTAGAGGATAGAATTCTCACCGAAATAAACAAGCTGAATATCGGTGCTCAGGGATTTGGCGGTGACGTAACTGCCCTTGCTGTAAATATTGAAACTGCCCCCACTCACATTGCGGGGCTTCCCGTGGCGGTAAACGTAGGTTGCCACGTAACACGTCACGCAGAGGCTGTTATTTAAGACTTTGCTTTATTTCCTCATAGATTTCCAGCAATTTGAATTTAACTACATACTTACCATT
>JAZULH010000042.1:0-9922 GCA_045602985.1 Acutalibacteraceae bacterium
CCTGACCTTCTGGTTCGTAGCCAGACACTCTATCCAACTGAGCTACCGGCGCGTATATGGAGCGGATGACGAGGCTCGAACTCGCTACCTCCACCTTGGCAAGGTGGCGCTCTACCAGATGAGCTACATCCGCAAATGCAAAAAGTATTATACATATAATTTGCCTGCTTGTCAATAGCTTTTTTCGATTATTAGAAATATTTTTTATTTTATAATTATAATAATTTCAAAAAAATTTCACAAAACTATTGACAAAGTGTTATTTATATATTATAATCAACAGGCTTTCGGAAAGAGAGCAAATCGCCTTTGTAGGTATGTATGTTGTTCATATATATGGCGGTATAGCTCAGCTGGCTAGAGTACTCGGTTCATACCCGATTGGTCGTAGGTTCGAATCCCACTGCCGCTACCAATTCAACACACTTACCTACAAGAGGTGTTTCATAAAAGGGCTTTACAGCCCCTCATATTCGGCCCGGTGGTCAAGCGGTTAAGACACCGCCCTTTCACGGCGGTAACACGAGTTCGATTCTCGTCCGGGACACCACAAAGCACCTGTATAAGACAGGTGCTTTTTTCTTTTTGTGTTATGTAAAGGAAAAACAGAGAATCGAACTCTATCATCCATCTTTCGGCGGTTCGCCACAGGCGGAGCCGAAAGGGATATAAAATAGGATATTTGCGTAGCAAATCGTCAAGGCAAAGCCTTGACGATTCTCGTCCGGGTCACCACAAAGCATCTGTATAAGGCAGGTGCTTTTTTCTTTTTTCACCTTTAAAAAAATATTAAAATGATATTGATTTTTCATCCAACATATAATATAATAATGCAGTAATATTTGCCGGTGTGATGGAATTGGCAGACGTGCTGGACTCAAAATCCAGTGGTAGCGATACCGTACCGGTTCGACCCCGGTCACCGGCACCATAAAGATAGCCTATACATTATTGTATAGGTTTTATTTTTTTATGATTCAAAAAAACAGGGGGCGAACCGCCTCGCCGAAGGCGAACACAATCGGGTGTCCCCGAGGGACGAGTGAAAGACGGGCGGAGCCCGTCGACCCCGGTCACCGGCACCATAAAGATAGCCTATACATTATTGTATAGGTTTTATTTTTTTATGATTCAAAAAAACAGGGGGCGAACCGCCTCGCCGAAGGCGAACACAATCGGGTATTCACGAGGGACGAGTGAAAGACGGGCGGAGCCCGTCGACCCCGGTCACCGGCACCATTGAAAAGACACCTTTGTCGTCAGACAAAGGTGTCTTTTTAGGTATTTTTAGAGCAATACCATTAAATTGTTCGTTTTATTTCCCTGTATCAACCATTTTCATACCAGTTGATTTTTGACCCCAGGCATTTGCCCATGCTTCGCAATAAAGCTTATAGTAGGATACATTGTTTTTTGCCCTGTATTTTGCAAAGCAGTTGCACCAAATAACAGATGGGAGAGCGATTACGATGTAATACAACGGGCCGAGTAAAAGGCATTGCCAGGTGTGACCATATTCGTGGATTCGTGTATTGTACGTCCATTCAGGCTTTGTGTGACCGTTTTTTACAAATATGAACAGACCCATTGAAAGACCGCCTGCATTCCAGGGGAGATATACTATATTTGCCTTGCCGAATTTTTGGTGAGGCCTTTTAAATATAACGGTACATATAAAATATGCCATACCACCCACAATGTTTACGGGAAGACCCCATGTCCATTGTATTACGTAAAAGAGGATGTCCTGTAGTGTGTGCAGAGCATTTTTTTCTCTTTCAGGTGGTGCGGTAACAGTAATATCAATATTATTTGTTTTTGCCATAATCATTCAGCCTCCGCAATTTGTTTAAGAAGTTCTTTTTCTTTCTCAATCAGTATAATGTATTTGCCACTTTCATCCTTGTCCAAAGTGTGACCCTGTGTTTCGTCATTATCTTTGCCGAGCCAGGTGTCCTTAAGCTTGTATCCCGAAAGCACTTCACAACGCTCTTTTTCATAATCTGTAAGAGTTGCGCTGCCGTATTTGTGCTTTGTGGCAATGGCGGCACGTATCATGGTGTGGTCATCCTTAGTCATTTTGAATCTTCTTAAAAGGAGCCAGGCAACCAATGCACAAATCATAGGGAGTACGGATATACATACCCTTATACCCATAATAGCTGTATCTGTCTGTGCAATGTACTCACCTTTGTTGCCCGTTTGAAGACCAAAGCCGCTTAGTACACTACCTACCAGGAAGGTCATAACACCGCCTACAACCTGTTTTATCATAGTGTCGAAGGTGCTCATTACACCCTCCCTGCGGCGTCCTGTTATCAGCTCATCCACATCTGTAAGGTCGGGGAATACATTGTTACCCACAAAGCCAAGACCACTCATACCGAAGGGGTACAGTACTGCACCACCTAAAATCATAAGCACAAGAGTTAAAGTGGATGATGGGGAGTCAGGCGTTGCCGCCCTTAGAAAGAGTGGAACCGCAAGACCGATAATCATAAACGGGGTAACAATTGCACCACACTTGCTTTTGCCTTTTTTCATTGTAAGAGCATAGTTAAGTGGGAAAGCAAGGCTTTCAAAAATCCCGGCGAAGGTGTTGAAGAGGGGATAGTATCTATAAAGGTTTAATAAGTATGTTATATAGTAAACATTGGTGGTGGAATAAAAGCTTCTCGCCATTTGCCAGAAGAAGTTCATAGAGAAATAATCGCGATATGATTTGTTTTTGAATACCTGGATGTATTCGTTAACAGCATATTTGAAATCCAGTGGCGGAACCTTATCATTAAGGGATGAGGGTTCTTTTACGGTTTTGAATGTTCCGTAAATAGCAATTGCATATACTGCAGAAAGAACTATACCTGTAATAAGGAAGGGTGTGCGGGATTTCTCTGCGGATAATTCGCCCGATGAACCGAATGCGGATAACAGTATGAGCAGAATTATATATGACGGTACCATACCTACTGAGTTAAAAATATAGCTGACAGAGGTGTACTGAGTGCGCTTGTTGTACTCTGGTGCCAAGGTGGGGAGCATCGCTGTGTGGGGAACTGCAACCATTGTATAAGCAGTTTTGTAGAGTATGTACGCAAAAGCATAGTAGATAACGCACAAGGTGGGATTCTCTTTGACGTCAAGACCGAAAGAGTTCCAGAGCATTGAGTACGAAATGAAAACAAAGGGTATGCTCCACAGCAGGTAACGTCTGTGCCTTCCGTATTTGGAACGGGTACGGTCTGTAATGATGCCCATAATCGGGTCGTTGATACCGTCCCAGATTGTTGCAAGCATTACAATAAAAGTAGCTTGATTAAGCTCTATACCAACAACATTTGTAAGATAAACGGTAAAATACATACTGATTATGTAACCGCCGCCACCCATAAATATGTTAGCAAAGCAATATTGAACCATTGGTAAAACGGTGTCAAGGAACTTGCCCTCAATCCCTATTGCCTTTTTAAATCGTTCGCCCAAAAAAATCACTCACCAATAAATATATTCTGAAAAAATAATATCATTATAGAATTGCTTTGTCAAATAACCTTTTAAAAAATCACACACAGTCTCATGACTGTGTGTGATTTGGTATTAAAGCCAGATGTTAAGGATTTTTACAAGATAACGTAAAACGGTGTAAAGCTTATCGGCAATCTCCATAGTGGTCTCCATAAAGTTATTGCCCATATTTGCCATTCTGTCTGTGTTGCCGTAACCATCAATTGCACCGCGGTTATCATCAACTCCGTCATCGTTTGCAAAGGATTGGAGTAATGGTGATGCAATTGCAACAAGCAGGTATTCACCTGCGGTAACACCCTCAGTTTCATCAGTTACCATATCAAGGATATTGGTAATATCATCACCGCCGTATGTGACAAGAATTGCGGCTGCAGCCTGATAGAAAAGCTGGTCATCCATAAAGGCGAACTCTTCTTTAATAACCAGTGACATTACGAGGAATAATATTTTTACATCCTTTTCATAAAGCGGATAGTCCTCGCTGCCGGCATAGTGTGCGGAAACCAACTCTGTAGCAACATCCCAACCATCGGTGTAATCACTATCGGGGATTTCGATGTTGTATTTTTTTGCGAGCTCCTGTGCACTGCCCTCGCCATAAAGGGGCATATTAAGAACATCATTGAAGGCATCAACAACACCGCGTACAAGGTCATAGTAAATATCACTCGGCTTAATGCCTAATTGCTCATCGTTGAAGCCGCGCTCAAGTCTGTATTCAACACCATTTTTAAGGTACTGCTTTGCAAATGCGTTAAGACCGTTGTTCATAGCAGCAATCTGCTCTTCGGAATAGCCGTCAACCATTTGTGTAAGGGCGTCTGTATCAATGCTGTCAACAGTTTTTACATCGTAGGTAATTGTATCCTCATTCATTTCCATATAGCGATACTGCAAGGGATACATTGTAAGTGAGGTTGTTGCAAAGTCTGAGATTGTGTTGCCGGAAGGGGATGTATGTGTTGTAGCATCACTGCAATGCTCGTGACCTGAAAAAACAAGCTTAATACCTGCATCAGCCCACTTGTTGGCAGTAGCAGTATGGTTTCTGATGATAAAGTCGTGGCTGAGCACTCTCTGGGCGGGCATATGGTCAAGCAGATTGTGGTGCATCATAAGTATGGGGTATCTGCCGTCTTCATAAGCCTGCTTTGCCTGCTTGACAACCCAATTGACCTTTGCGTTTGTCATACCGTCCTCTGTGGATTTGTCGGGGTCGTTGCTGTCTAAGGCAATAAGTCGGTATTTGTCGCCAAGGTTTGCGGTATATGAAAGACCCTCTGTAACAATTGCCTGGTCGAAACCGAAATCAGCATAAATTTCCTTGAACTTTGCGGCATCTGTAACACAGTATTCACCCAGGTTGCCGTAGTCGTGGTTGCCGGGAATAACATAAACCTGTTTGCCTGAGGTTTCTTCAAAGTTTTTGAACTTTTCTGCAACGGCGTAGTGCTCCTCAATGAGTCTTCTGCCGTTGTCTGCAAGGTCACCTGATACGAGAAGGAAATCTATGTCGTCATTTTCTGCTACCTGGCGGAGCATTTCGTCAATAATAAGGCCGCTTTCATTTTCCATTGCGGCACGGCGGTTAGCGTAACCGTATATCGGATCCTCCGAAAACCAGGTGAGCTCTTCATCCGGTATGTTATAGTGTAAGTCCGATGCAACTGCGTAAGCAAGATCGGGCTCAGATGCTGCTGCCTGTACTGCAACAGAACACAAACCAAAAACCAATGAAAGTGAAATTAACAAAGCAATCAGTTTTTTCATAAAAGGTCATACTCCTTTTTCCTTATGTTATTACATAGTAACATTTTTGGTAATCCTTGTCAATAAAGCACCCGAAAGTCACTTGACGTCGGGTGCTTTATTATTGCATAGAAAAAGAAGGTGTGCAAACAATTCGTTTGCACACCTTCTTTAAATTTATGTGATAAGGTTATCTCTGTACTCTTCCTGATCCGTCTCCGCCTGCAAGTTTTTCGACCTCTGCAACGCCTACTCTGTTGAAATCTCCTTCGATAGAGTGCTTAAGAGCAGATGCTGCAACTGCAAATTCGATAGCGGACTGTGTGTCCTTACCGCTGAGCAGAGCGTAAATAAGACCGCCGCCAAAGCTGTCGCCACCGCCGACACGGTCAACAATGTGCAGGTGGTATTCCTTGGAGAAGCAGTAGTTTTCACCGTCATAGAGCATAGCTGCCCAGTCGTTGTCGTTTGCGGAAATGGAGCTTCTGAGTGTAATTGCAACTTTCTCAAAGCCGAATTTGTCAGCAAGCTGTTTTGCAACAGATTTATAGCCGTCTTTGTTAAGCTTGCCTCCATAGATATCTGTGTTTTCAGACTCAATGCCGAAAACATCCTTTGCATCTTCCTCGTTGGAAATGCAAACATCAACGTATTTGCAAAGCTCTGTCATAGCCTCACGAGCCTCAGCTCTTGTCCAGAGCTTACCGCGGTAGTTAAGGTCGCAGGATATTTTAACGCCCTTTGCCTTTGCGGCAACACAAGCCTGCTTGCAAATTTCAACAAGGTTTGCGCCAAGAGCAGGAGTAATGCCTGTAAAGTGGAACCAATCGGCACCCTCGAAGATTTCGTCCCAATTGAAGTCGGCAGGGTCAGCCTGCTGAATAGCAGAGTACGCACGGTCATAAATGCACACACTTCCACGCTGTGAAGCGCCTTTTTCCAAGTAGTAGATACCTACTCTGTCGCCACCACGTGCAATTTTTGATGTGTCAACACCAAAATAACGCAGGGAGTTTACTGCCGCCTGACCAATAGCGTGTGTGGGGAGCTTGGTAACATAAACAGATTCCATACCGTAGTTGGCAAGGGAAACTGCAACATTAGCTTCACCTCCGCCGAAGGTAGCCTGGAGTTGGTCATCCTGGAAGAAACGGTTATAACCGTTGGGAGCAAGACGAAGCATAATTTCGCCGAATGTAACAATTTTTGCCATTATGAACGAGCCTCCTTAACAATATCAACAGATTTTTTGCAAAGGTCAATTATTTCATCCCACTTCTGGTTGTCAATAAGGTCTGCAGTAACCATATATGAACCGCCACAAGCAGCAATAACAGGACAGGAAATATAATCCTTAAGATTGTTAAGACCAATACCGCCTGTGGGCATTACCTTGAACATAGGGAATGGTGCACTCATAGCCTTTATTTTTGCAAGACCGCCGGACTGCTCTGCAGGGAAAAATTTGAGCACATCAAGACCAAGTCTGTATGCAGTATGGTAGTCGGTGGGAGTGGTGCAGCCTGCGTAAATAGGAATATTCTTTTCCAGGCAGTATTTTACAATGTATTCATCAAGTCCGGGTGTAACAATGAATTTTGCACCTGCGGCAATAGCCTCGTCAACCTGTTCGGTAGTAAGGACAGTACCTGCACCGACAAGCATTTCGGGCACATTTTCACTCATAAGCTTGATAGCAGTTGCAGCACCTGCGGCACGGAATGTAACCTCCGCAACGGGAACACCGCCTGCTACGAGAGCTTTTGCAAGGTTAACGGAGTCTCTCTCGGGATTGTTGAGCTTAATAACAGGCACAACACCGATTGACATAATTTTTTCTGAAATAGGGTTCATTTGTTTGTCCTCCATTATTTATTGTGTGCTTTTTCACAAGCTTCAAACAGACCGTTTATATATGTGGCACCCAAAGCACGGTCATAAAGTCCGTAACCGGGTTTTCCTGTTTCGCCCCAAATCATTCTGGCGTGGTCAGGGCGTACATAACCGTCAAAGCCTGTTTCAACAAGAGCTTTAACAATTTCGTACATATCAAGGCTTCCGCATTTGGACAGGTGGCCTTGTTCTTCAAAGCTTCCGTCGGGAAGAACCAATATCTGGCGGATGTGCATAAATGCAATTCTGTCCATTGCAGAGTATTTTTTAACCATTTTAACAATATCATTTGTTGCAGCACAACCCAACGAGCCTGTACAAAGGCAAAGGCTATTGGCGGGGCTGTCAACAATGCTTAACATTCTGTCAAGGTTTTCTTCGCAGGTGATAATACGAGGAATACCAAATATGGGGTAGGGCGGGTCATCAGGATGTATTGCCATCCTAACGCCACATTCCTCAGCAACGGGAATAACCTTTTTCAGGAATTTTTCAAGGTTTGTCCACAAGCCTTCCTCACCGATTTCGCCGTATGCAGAGATAAGCTCACGTACCTCGTCCTGGGTGTAGCTTGAATCCCAACCTGGCAGGTGAATATCGTCCTTGAGGGGGTCAAGACCCTTCATCTGCTCCCAGTACATAACAAGACTTGTGGAGCCGTCCGGTGCCACTTTATCAAGCTGTGTGCGAGTCCAGTCAAAAACAGGCATAAAGTTGTATGTTACACACTTAACGCCGTATTTTGCACAACGGCGGATATTTTCACAGTAAACGTCAATAAGCTTGTCGGCATCTTCTCTGCCGAGTTTAATGTTTTCGTGAACGGGAATTGATTCAACAACATCAAAAACAAGTCCGTTTTCTTCGCACTGGTTTTTCATTTTTTCGATGCTTTCCTCAGGCCACACCTCGCCCGGCTTAACATCATATACAGCACTTACAATACTGTGCATATTGGGAATCTGGCGAATATACTGGAGTGATATTGGGTCAGTTTCGCCATACCAACGAAAAGACATTTTCATAAATGTAGCCTCCGTATTGTTATTTTGCGGCAATCTTCACCACATATAAAAATATTATATCATCTGCTATCTTTCTTGTAAAGTTATAAATTATTGAAGAAACAAATATTTGAATTGCAATCAGCAGTCGGTAAATTATGGAACGATTCGTGTTGATTGTAGTGAGTTTTGGTAAGGTTGTGTCTTTGTACTGCAGGCTTCCCTACAAAGCAACATCATTGAAGTAAGTGACACAGTAAAAAACTCCCCGACTCTTGCGAGTCGAGGAGAATTTTTATAACTGAAATTATTCAGCCTTAGGAGCGTAAAGGTCCTTGAGTCTGAGAAGGTGCTCATATCTTTCAAGAGCGGTCTGCTCTGACTGTGCGAAGAGTGCTTCTGCTCTTTCGGGGAATGAACGTGTAAGAGAAGAATAACGTGCTTCGTTAAGAAGGAATGCCTTATAATCACCTGTTGCAGGCTTAGAATCGATAGTGAAGGGGTTCTTGCCCTCAGCCTTAAGAGCGGGGTTGTAACGGAACATATTCCAGTAGCCGCACTCTACAGCCTTCTTCATTTCGTTCTGGCAGTTTGTCATACCGCCCTTGATTGAATGCATTTCGCAGGGTGAGTATGCAATGATGAGTGAAGGACCATTGTATGCCTCAGCTTCTTTGATAGCCTTGAGTGTCTGGTTCTGATCAGCACCCATAGCGATCTGTGCAACGTAAACATAGCCATAGCTCATTGCGATTTCAGCAAGGCTCTTCTTAGCGATAGCCTTACCTGCAGCAGCAAACTGAGCAACCTGACCGATGTTAGAAGCCTTAGAAGCCTGTCCGCCTGTGTTTGAGTAAACCTCAGTATCGAATACCATAATGTTTACATCTTCACCGGATGCAAGAACGTGGTCAACACCGCCGAAGCCAATGTCGTATGCCCAACCGTCACCACCGAAGATCCAAACAGATTTCTTTGAAAGGAACTCCTTGTTAGCGATAATGGATTTGCATGTGTCACAGCAGGAGCCGTCACCGATAGCAGCAACGAGAGCCTCTGTAGCAGCACCGTTCTTTTCGCCATCGTTAACTGTGTCAAGGTAAGCCTGTGCAGCAGCCTTGAGCTCGTCGGATGCCTTGTCGGACTCTACAAGAGTTTCAACCTTAGCGATAAGGCTGTTACGGAGAGCAGACTGACCAAGGAGCATACCGAAGCCGTGCTCTGCGTTATCCTCAAAGAGTGAGTTAGCCCAAGCAGGACCCTGACCCTTTGCGTTTGTTGTGTAGGGTGATGTAGCAGCAGGGCCACCCCAGATTGATGAACAGCCTGTAGCGTTGGAGATGTACATTCTGTCACCGAAGAGCTGTGTTACAAGACGAGCATAAGCTGTCTCAGCACAGCCTGCGCAAGAACCTGAGAACTCAAGGAGAGGCTTCTTGAACTGGCTGGAGATAAGGTTTGCAGAGGATGCAATGCCCTCTTTCTCTGTAACATTAGCTACGCAGTAATCAAATGCAGCCTGCTGAGCGTCCTGGCTCTCACGAGAAACCATCTTGAGAGAGTTTGTGGGACAAACACCGATACATACTGCACAACCCATACAATCCATGGGAGAAACTGCAAGTGTATATTTGTAACCCTTGTTTGTAACTGCTTTTTCTTTAACTGCAACCTTGGTAACTGCAGGAGCGTTTGCTGCCTCCTCCTCGCTCATAGCGAAGGGACGGATTGTAGCGTGGGGGCAAACG
>JAZULH010000043.1:0-2435 GCA_045602985.1 Acutalibacteraceae bacterium
TCAAATTTATTTACATTGTAGTTTGTGGCAAATGCACCGTAAATTATGATGTATGTTGCGCTGTCGATTGTAATACTGTCGTGGTTGCAGGTCTTGTTACCGTCGGTGATTATGTGAAGACGAGCACCAAAGCTCATACCCTCACAGCCCTTGCCGTAGCCGGGGCTGTCGGGGGAGATTACTCTGCCGTTCATAATGACGGTTTCATCGTTAAGACAGGCGGTGTATGCATCCTGCTTGCGCTTCATTGTGACCTTACAGGCGAATTTTCCTGAGTCACAGGTAACTTTATAGCAAAAGCCGTCCTCGTTGGGGGTTACAAAGCTTTCGCTGACATATTTAACCGAGTTTTTAACATAAGAAACCGTAGCCACCGCAGTTGAAAGGTCAAGCTCCTTGCGGTAGTCGGTAATAGGCGATTTGTCGAAGAAGTCAATAAAAATTTCACCAAAGCTCTCGTAGGAGCGCACCACGGGCGGGTCTGAAAGGAAGGTTCTGCTTGCAAGGTCTGCCGCTTCATTGAGCTTTTCTTCAAAGATAAGTTTTCGTATTTCAGCAAGAGCCTCGGGTGAAGCGTGGTATTTTTCCTCTATCTGCTTACCGCACCATAAGGATTCCTCATTGATTTCAATAACCTCGCAGTCGGGGGTGCCGTAAACCATTGCACCCACTCTGCCGTTGCCCAAAGGAAAGGCGTTCATCCAATCATCGGAAACCTCGTTGTGCCAGAGAATTGTTGACATAAAATCACTCCTGATTATGAATTAAAATTCAAATTGATTTTCACCTTGTGAAAGTTTAATTTCGTTGTTGTTAAATTTAAAAACAGCGGTTGCTTTTTCAGGGATAGTTATTGCAAAGCTTGTTTTACCGTTTTCGTTAACGTAAGCCACACCCACAACACCCTGCGGTGTGGTAATACTGCCACTCATTCTGCCGAAAAGTGAAACGGAGCAGGGCTCAATAACAAGGTCCTTGTAAGCGACTGTGTTTTCGCGTTGCTTTATACCCAAAAGGTATTGGAAAATGTACTGTACAGGTGCACCGAACATAGGATGGCTGTGTGAACGGCTACGGTTGCTGTCCCAGTATTCGTGGAAGGTGGTTGCACCGTTTTTGCGCCAATGCTCATAGCCTTGGTCACCGTCGTGGGTAAGGAGCTTAACCGCTAAATCGCTGTCGCCCTTCTCAAAGAAAAGACGGGTTACAATATCCGTACCGAATATGCCTGTGTCATAGTATCCGAGCTTTGAATAATACTTTACCATATTTTCATAGGTTTTTTCGTTGCCAAGACCAAGGTCAACAGCAAAGCTGTTTGCACCCTGTACATTCATAATAAAGTTATCGTCAAAGGTGTTGAAGTACGCAGCGGTTATTGCACCCTTGCGGTAATTGATTTTTTCTTCATATTCGGGGATGTCCTCACTTTTGCCTATGATACGTGCAATTTCGCACATCTGCTGTAAGGATTTTACCATAAAATAGGTGTTTACCATAGGCGCAGGTAGAAATACCTGCTGATTATGTGAAGTAATATCCCTGTCGGGGTAAAGTATGTTTGGTCCGCACCAGTCGCCAAGGCACCAGTTTCCTTCCTTATCACTTGTAACAAGCCCGTAGTCAGAATGTGACTCAAGGTAATCTATGTAACGGCGCATCTGCGGGTAGTATTTTTGGAGAATTTCTTTTTCACCGTAGTGCTTATATAACTGATATGGCACTTCAACAATGGCACAGCCCCAACCACCGGGACCTCCGCCGCTGTGTAAGTATGGTGCGGTGTACTGGATATGACCGCTTAAAACGTCCTGACAGTCACCGATATCAGTCATCCATTTTTCATAGAATTTCTTTGCATCAAAGGTAGTCAGCACCGCGTTGCAGGTAAGCTGACCGTCACCTGTGTAGCCTCTGCGCTCAAGGTGTGGGCAGTCAGAGGGGTGACCCGTGTGCATATTGCAAAGCATTGTGTGGGTAAAGGTCTTGTATATCCAATTAAGAGTTTCGTTGTCGCTGTCAAAGGTGGACGAAAGGGGCACGTCCGCATGGATTACCTTAACACACAAGGGCGTAGCTTTGCCTGTAACCTCAAAATACCTGAAACCAAACCAGGTGAAACAGGGCTCAACAACCCTGCTTGTGCCGTCGGAAATTACGGAAAATTCCTGACCGTGATAATGCTCCGTATCAAGGGTGTTGTCGTTTGATAATTCTTCGGAGAATTTTATTGTGATTTTTTCACCCTTGGGGGCATTAATCTGTAATAAAACGTGGCCTGTTGTATTTTCGCCACAGTCATATATACTTGAATTTTCGGTTTGGTTTATCTTTTTAACTGACAATTTCTCAATAAGTGTGTCAGTCGGACAATCTGTTGTGCAATAGTCTGTATGGAGAACCTCGGTTAACGTAGCTTTTTCCCAAGCTGAATC
>JAZULH010000044.1:0-27583 GCA_045602985.1 Acutalibacteraceae bacterium
ATTGTTGAGGGAAAAGCTTTGTCGGAAGGACACTTGCGGTACCCAAAATCGTTGATCGCTCCTGCTCGTCGCTAACGATTTTGACCGCTACGCCATTTCGCACTTCCTGTATCGCCCACAGGGCGCGGTCGTGCTCAATGCCGCCAATTCCGCCACACCCGCATATCTGGTTACACAAAGTGTGTATGTGTTTTAACCTTTTGAATTGTAGCACAAGCAGGATGAAAAAGCAAGAGGGTTTTATCTTGGTACGATAACAAATGGTTTTTTATTGAAAATCAAGGTATTGTTTGATATAATAATATTACTCTGATATCAAAAATAAAAACGATGGTGGGTAAATTGAAGGATTTAATAAATAAAATATGTTTGCTGGTCAAGGATTGCGGAAAAGTTATTCTGAGTGCTGATCGGGAAAAAATGGCGATAGATATAAAGTCCGGTTTTACAGATTTGGTTACTGAATATGATAAAAGAATTCAGGAGCAACTGGCTGTCGGTTTGAAAAGTATTTTGCCTGAAGCGAATTTTATTGGCGAAGAAGGGTCGGATGACCAACTGACCGAGGATGGCTACTCCTTTGTTGTTGACCCTATTGACGGAACAACAAATTTTATTAAGGATTATCACACAAGTGCAATATCGGTTGCGTTGTTAAAGGGAAAAACGGTTGTTGCAGGTGTTATTTATAATCCGTATCTTGATGAGGTCTATTATGCAATAAAGGGTCAGGGTGCATTTTGTAACGGTAAAAAAATAAGTGTATCCTCCCAGCCCTTAAGCAATGCACTTGTTCTTTTCGGGTCTTCCCCATATGATAAAAACCTTTTCAAGAAAACCATTGATACACTCTCGGAGTACTTCTACAAGGCATTGGATATAAGACGAAGCGGTTCTGCTGCATTGGATTTGTGTTCCGTGGCTTGCGGCAGAGCAGAGCTTTATTTTGAGCTGCAGGTTTCACCCTGGGATTTTGCTGCAGGTAAATTACTTGTTGAGGAAGCAGGCGGTGTAGTTACAACCCTTGATGGTGCACCGCTTTCCTTTGAGGGCAAGACCACAATTCTGGCAAAAAACAATGTTATATAAATAAATCAAAAAACACGTAAGAATGGTGTGTAATTCAGGGGTTTAAAAGTCTTGAATCATTGCCGCAGACACACAGCGTAGTTGAAACGGGAGGGAACCGTCAGGGTTCCCTCCCGTTTATGTTTTACTATGCATCTCAAGTTAAAATATTTAGGGTACTTTACGCTTTTATTTATAAAAGCTGTAAAGAGAGGTTGTATCTGTACGGGTGTTATCAACGTACCAGGTGCTGTTGATTTTAACAACAGTAACAATTTGAGTGGCAACTTTTTCACCGTTGACCTTCACATCAACCGTAACAGTCTGTGCATCGGAAATATCCTTGCGGTCAACCTTGTATGTGCCGAAGGTTACTGTGTCACAATCCTTTTTGTAAAATCCTACGGTTTTTGCTTTTTCTGATTTTACAACCTCGTAGGTGAATCTGTAATTTTCACCATAGATTTTTTCGTAAACTCCAACTGTTTTTTCTTCTGTTTTTATGTTGGTTTCTTCATCAATTACTTCATCTGTACCGGTCAGTATATCGCCATAGGCTGAAACATTTGCTTCCAGTGCGGTAAACATAATTTCGTCTGTCATATATTTATCGCCGAAAATCTGTTGGCGTACTTCAACCAGCTTTTTGAAATACTCCTTGAAAAATGTGTCGTAATCATCCCAACCGTTAAGGTTGCTCACAAGCTCATTGTAGTAGGGCTCCATTTGTTTTATTACCTGACCCGCAAGAGCACCCGTATCGGACTTGGTTTTTTCGCCCATATAGCTTTCGTCGTTAAGTCCCTTCAGATTATCTCTGTTATCACCGGGCTTGTAGCCGTTTTCTGCATATATTACAGGGTACATATAGTGTTCGCGGATAAAGTCGCCGTACTTGTAATTTTTACTCATAAGGGCGTTTTTGTATGCATTGTAGCCATCACCGCGTGAAACAATGGTGTCAGTAAAGGCAATTGCAACCTTTTCCGGGCTGAAGCCTGTGTACTTTGATTTGTATGTTACAACTGTAATTGTTGCAAGTATTGCCGCAACCAAAAAGAAAACGACAACGGCATATACTTTTGTGTTTAAAGCTTTTTTCTCTTTTGCCATATTACTGCCTCCTTATTTATTTTTCGCATCTGATGCAGTTTTTTCGCGGCGTTCAATAAGCGCCTTGGTAATGTTGTCCTTCTTTTCGCCTACCATATCGTAGAACAGAATGGGGACTGCCTGCATAACAACAAATATTGCAGGGATTATGGTGTAAATCATCAGAATTTTGTTGAGTGTTGCATCGCTTTGGGTGGCATATGCCACATTTGCATCGGTTGAGGCAAGGTAGCCTGACCAGGTGTAAAGGAGCCAGGGACCGAGAGCCTTTGTGAAGGCAGATGCAATTTTGGAGAAAAGACCGTAGCCTGCGTATGCAAGACCCTCCTGTCGCTTGCCTGTTTTATACTCAATTTCATCCACACAGTCTGCAATCATAATGTTGGGAGTAACATTTGTGTTGCCGTGCTGCAAGCCACAGAAGAAGTTGAGTATCAGGAAGGGGAGTATGAGTCCGTTATTAAAACCGATACCCTTGGAAACAAGGAAGAGTATTGCCAATGATGATGCACCATAAAGGCAGAAAAGTATGTATGTCTTTTTAGTTGAGAATTTTTTGAGTACAACGTTTACAAGGAGTGTGCCAACCGCTGTGCCTATACCCATAGGTAAAAGCAGGGCAAGCTTTAAATCCTTTGAGCCTAAAAGGTAGATGGCAATATAGAGTGATACTGTACCGTAAACTCCTCTGCCAAAGCCTGCAAGCTTGGTGAGTGAAACCATAAGCAGGTTTTTGTGCATAAAAACAACCTTGATTGCGTCCTTGAGTGAAACCTTTTCCTGTGTAAAGGGAACTCGTTCACGGTTGTTTGTAAAGAAAATCATAACAAAAAGGATAATGCCCAAGGCGCAGACTGCAGTTGAAATAAGCAGGTCAAGACCCTGTGCTTCAGCGTTTTTGTACTGCTGCTGTCCCATAACGGCTTTCATAACAAGACCCACAACAAGTATAACCACCATACCGCCCGATTGACCTACAGAACGCAGGAAGCTGGCTATTGAAATAGCAGTTGAACGCTCCGATGGGTTGGGGGAGCAGAGTGAGCCGAAGCAGTTTGCAGGACTCTCCACTGCGCAGGAGAATGCAGTGTAAAGTGAATAAATTATAAACATCCATATAATTGCAAGAGTCTGATTATCTGTGTTGGGGGCAACAAAAACGAGTAACGAAATAATTGCCAACGGCACAACGCCGAAACCGATCCACGGTTTGACTTTGCCAAGCTTTGTACGGGTATTGTCAACAAGGTAGCCTATTACAAGCTCGCAAACCGCACCGACAATACCGGCAACCAGAAAAACCATTGATATTGCATTTGCCATTGTGTCAGCATCGAAGCCTTTACCCTTAAAGGCAAAATCAGCAAAGAAGGTTGCTGTGTAGTCAGGCATCCAGCCTGTGAGAAGTGCAACACCAAACAGACCGATACCAAATGTCGCAATCTCTGATTTTTTCATATATTTTTTCATAGGTTTGTCAGACATAAAAATCCTCCTTGAAAAGTGTTATTTGTAATTATATCATTCAAAAAACCAATTTACAACAAAATCAAACAAAATTGTCGCGTTTTAGTTTGGCATTATGTATTTTATTTTTTGTCAGACTATGCTATACTACATATCATACACATTACCTTAAGGAGAATGTATTATGAAAGTAATGATTGCATCGGATATACACGGTTCTTTAAAATTCTGCGAAAAGCTGACATTGCGTTATGGTGAGGAAAAGTGCGATAAACTTATTCTGTTGGGAGATGTTCTTTACCACGGGCCCCGCAATGACTTGCCTGATGGCTACAATCCGAAGGGGGTTATTGCGCTTCTTAACTCAATGGCAGAGGAAATATTATGCGTAAGGGGCAATTGCGAGGCAGAGGTTGACAATATGGTGCTTGATTTTGACGTGCTTGGTGAATATGCTTTGCTTTTTAATAACGGCAGAACATTTTTCCTGACACACGGGCATAAATTTAATCCGCAGAATCCTCCTAAGCTCAAAAAAGGAGACGTGCTTTTCAACGGTCATACCCATGTCAGTAAAATTGAAGAGTGCGGTGACTTTATTTATGCAAACCCGGGCTCGGTTTCAATACCCAAAGAGGGTACACCTCGCGGCTATATGATTCTTGATGATAAAAAAATAACCCACAAAACCCTGGAGGGTGATGTGGTTGAGGAATTTATCCTTTAAGATGTATTATATTTAAAAAGTAAACAGGAAAAAATGGTTGGTAGTCTGACTCTATGGTTATGGAGTTGTACTGCCAACCATTTAATTATCCCATAAGTGATTTGTGTATAATTTCTGTGGAATGTTGCAAAAAATAATATTGTGTGTTAAAATTATATATGCCAAACCAATTGAATATATAAATAGGGGCAATTTCTGTTTTGTAGGAATATTATGCTCTTTTTTGCATAATCACATAGTATGAATTTGATAAAAATGCAAATTCCGCAATGTGATTGTGCGTATTGCCCTTTATATTGAATTGGTTTGGCGACTATCGGAGTTTGCGTATTGTGTGCGTCTGCTTCGGTGGGCGCACTTTTTGTTTTTGGGGGCTGATATTATAAAGAATAAGCTTGCTGTGTGTTTACAGTTTATTTATAAAGCTACAATATGAACACAACATTCATTTGATATCATTAATACAGAAGAGGGATAACAAATGAGGATAAAATATGGTTGTAGATTATTAAAATATAAGGAGCTGAATATTATGAAAAAAATTATAAGCATTTTACTTTCATTCGTGTTGGTTTTGTCGGTTTTTTCAATTAACGTTTTCGGTGCCAAAAGTGGTGATTTTACATATACGGTGCTTTCGGAAAGCGATAAAACCTGTAAAGTTACGGCGTATAGCGGCACTTCGAAAAATGTAGTAATTCCCGATGAACTCAATGGCTATAAAGTAACCGCAATTGAAATTCTTACCTTTTATATGGATAAAGCTCTCACGGTTGAGCTTCCTGCAACGGTAAATACATTGGACGGACAAGCATTCAATGAAATGAATTCAACCGTAAACAGTATTACAGTTGCCGAAGACAGTCCTTATTATTCATCGGTTGATGGCGTGCTTTACAATAAGGATAAAACTTCTGTTGTTTGCTATCCTGCAGGTAAGACCGACTTAGTGTATACTGTTCCTGATGGGGTTGAATTAATTGAACATTATAGTTTTATCAATGCTAAATTTAAAGAAGTAATTTTACCTGATTCTTTAACTACCATTGACGATTGGGCGTTTAATAATTGCACAGCTTTATCTAAAATCAATTTGCCGGACAGTTTGGTATCTATCGGTGCTTCTGCTTTCAGAACATGTCGTGCTCTTGAAGAAATTACAGTTCCTGATAGCGTTACATTTATTGACGTTGCAGCTTTTTATCAGTGTAGCGGTTTAAAGTCAATAACATTATCAAACAGTATAGAAAGCATATACCGAGGTACGTTTACCGGCTGTTCATCATTGAAAAGTATTACAATTCCTCAATCAGTAAAATCAATATACAGTCAAGCTTTTTATGGCTGTGATGCTCTTACTGAGGTTACTATTCCTGATAGTGTTACATTTTTTGAAGATGCATTTCATGCTTGTGATAATCTTGAAAAGGTTATTCTTTCAAAGAATATAACAACCTTGGAATCATATACCTTTAATGATTGCTTTGCTCTTAAAACTATAGTGATTCCTGGTGGTGTTACTGATATTCAAGAAGATGTTTTTGAAAATTCAGTTGATTTGGTAATAGTGTGTGAAGATAAGAGTGTTGCAAAGACATATGCTATTGATAAAGGCTTTTCGTACATTTTACAAGATGATGATACAAGATTTGACGTGGCTTCGGATAATGTTTATGAATATGTTGAATGTGCAAAAACGGATGAGATCATTTCGGGGTCTGATGATATTGCTTGTTCATCGGATAAAATCTATGCCGGAACGGGTGTTGTGTTAAGTATTATGAAGGACGGTGCACTTCATTCTCAATATACAGTGATTGTCAATGGTGATACAAACGGCGACAGTACTGTTGACGCGTTAGATGCTTATCAAGTATCTTTAAGCATTAACGGATATACAGATTTAAATGATGAGTATTTTCTTGCAGCAGACATAAATTCTGATCGGGAAATAACTGTAGAAGATTATTCACAGGTTGTTAACCTGGTTTTAGCAGATTAAATTTACCGTTCGGGGTAAAACAACGCCTTCCGCATAAGAACGGAGTTACTAAGGACAGAAATAACAGACCATTGGGAGACATTTTGTAAGGAAGTGTTCTCCCGTTTTTCCTTTTTGTAAAAATGACACTTTCAGGAGAAAGTGTCATAGTGGGTTATATACTTTGAGAGCAATTATGTCAGCCAAAAACAACTTCTTTTTAGTATGCACAAGTGATATTGAAAATTAAAATTTGCAGTGATATTTTTGATAAATCAAAAGTGATATTAAAACCTACGGTTTTAGTGATATTTTATTCGTTCAAACTACCGAAGGCGATATCACTCGCCGCAAGGCGAATAAAACAGGCTTTGTGTCCTTAAGTACACAAAGCCTAACCCGAGGGCGGATATTTTATGCACAAATTAAGAAAGCTGTTCTGTGGGTGCAGGGCACCACTTTCTCAATACCGATTGGCGCTTGTGCTTGTTTTCCCCTAACATACTATGCTTGTTCAGCATTTTTGTGATAGGGGAAAAGGAATTATAAATTATAAATTTTCCAGCACCTTAAGCACAATTTCGGAGAATGCGGTGATATCGGTTTTAACTGAATTCTGATAATCATCAACGCCAACATCATCTGCACCGTCGGAGATTTTGCGGATGCTTATGAAGGGCACGTTTAAAAGGTAGCAAACTGCACCGAGGGCACCGCTTTCCATATCGAAGGCGCTGATGTTGAAAAGCTCCTTGTACTTATTTCTTCTCTCGGCATCAGTAAGGAAGAAGTCACCTGTACCAAGTCTGCCGTGTCTGAACCCTTCAACTGCCATTGCCGCTTTATAAAGCGAGTTGTTGCAGTTGTAAATGTATTCCTTCTGTCCGGGCTTCTGACCGGGGAGTCTTCCGATGGGGGTAAGGTCAAAGTCACATTCAACGCAAGAGTCGGATACAATAATATCACCCTTGCGTACACCTGAAACTGCACCGCTCCAGCCTGTGTTGATAACACCGTCAAACTCACCCTCGTTGAGAGCGAGAGCAGCACCTAAAGCAGCATTTACCTTGCCTATACCAAAGCAAACGGCGGTGCATTGGTGATTGTTGTATTCAAAGTCGAACGCAGGCATATGCTTAATGGTGTATTCCCTTTTTACAAGGTTACCCATTGACTCTTTGCAGGGGTTAAATTCATCAATATCAGCAATTAAAATCAAATATTTCATTTGTTTTCTCCTTTAGTTACAATTTAATGCTTCCTGCAATGCTTTTGCAAGCTGGTCAGGGCAAGATGTGGATTTAAAACCGCATCTTATGCCTTCGAGCGCATTAATAACATCTTCTGCTTTTTTACCTTCGGCAAGGGCAGCTATACCCTTAAGGTTGCCGTTACAGCCACCCTCAAAGGAAACATTGCTGATTATCCCGTCGTTTATTTCAAACTGAATACTGCGTGAACAGGTTCCTTTTGTTTTGTAATTATACCTCATTTTGTTTGTTCTCCGTTTCCTGAGCCTGATTTAACAAATCAAGGGCTTCCTTTAATGTGTCAAGCGGTGTTTGCCCGCTTGCTTTTTTTACGGTAATATAGGGCTTTGGTCCTGTTGAAACAAGTATTCTGCCACGCATTGCTTTCACAAGCACAGCAACCTGCTTCATATCCACCTGCTCAACATACAACAGCAGGCTGTTGTTGTTCTGCCCGATTTCGTATATTCCCAGCTTTGCCGCAAGATTTCTCAGTAAAGCCACTTTTACAAGCCCTTCCACACTTGCGGGCGGCTCACCGAAACGGTCAATAAGCTCATCAAGCACATCGCTTGCATCTTCGTCGTTTCGGATATCTGCAATACGTTTATAAATAGCAAGGCGTTGTGGCAGACTTTCAATGTAATTCTCAGGGATATGGGCATCAATTCTGATATCAATAAGGCACTCCTTGGTGGTTGCCTTGTTGATTTCACCCTTTTCCTCCATAACCGCTTCCGAAAGCAGCTTCATATACATATCGTACCCCACAGCCTCCATATGACCGTGTTGCTCTGCGCCCAAAAGGTTGCCTGCACCGCGTATTTCAAGGTCACGCATGGCAATTTTAAAGCCTGACCCGAATTCGGTATATTCCCTTATGGCAGTAAGACGTTTTGTTGCAATTTCGGTCAATTCCTTGTTGCGGTCAAAAGTAAGGTAAGCAAATCCCCTGCGGGCGGAACGCCCCACTCTGCCTCGTATCTGATGAAGCTGGGCAAGTCCCAGATGGTTGGCATTGTCGATTATCAGTGTGTTGGCATTGGGTACATCAACACCCGTTTCAATGATGGTGGTGCATACCAGAATGTCAATGGCACCGTCAAGTAAATCGCGCCATACGTCAGAGAGCTCATCCTCGCTCATTTTACCGTGGGCAATGCCTATGTTGGCATCCGGCAGAAATTCCCGTATTCTGGCGGCGGTGCGTTCAATTGTTTCAACCTTATTGTGAAGGTAGTATACCTGACCGCCGCGTCGCAATTCCTTTTCCATTGCTTCGGCAAGTACACCCCAATCGTGCTCCAGAACATAGGTCTGTACAGGTGAACGGTCCAAGGGAGCTTCCTCTATAACGGACATATCGCGTATACCTGACATTGCCATATTCATTGTTCGGGGGATGGGTGTTGCCGAAAGAGTGAGACAGTCGATATCGGGATAAGCCTCCTTCAAACGTTCCTTCTGACCAACGCCGAAGCGTTGCTCCTCGTCAACTATTATCAGCCCCAAATCCTTGAACTGAATATCCTTTGATATAAGTCGGTGTGTACCTACAATAATATCAATTGAACCGCGCTTAAGGGCTTTTATGATTTTTGTTTGCTCCTTGGGTGTTCGGAATCTGCTGAGCATTTCCGCCTCAATAGGGAAGCCCTCGAAGCGACGCTTAATAGTATTGTAATGCTGTAAAGCCAATATTGTGGTTGGTACAAGGATTGCACATTGCTTACCATCGGCAATGCATTTGAATGCGGCACGCAGGGCAACCTCTGTTTTGCCGAAGCCAACATCACCGCACAAGAGTCTGTCCATAGGATGAGGCTTTTCCATATCACGCTTTATTTCGTTGATTGTACGAATCTGGTCGTCGGTTTCTTCGTATTCAAACCTGCGCTCAAAGTCGTTTTGCATATCTATATCAGGAGAAAAGGCGTAGCCCGGCATTTTCATCCTGCGTGAATAAAGGGCAATAAGCTCCTTTGCCATATTTTTGGCAGAGGCTTTAACACGGGATTTAAGCTTTTCCCAGTCCTTACCGCCAAGGCGTGAAAGCTTGAGTGTGCCTGAATCATCCTTTGGACCTATATATTTTGAAACAAGGTCAAGCTGTGTTACAGGCACATAAAGGGCATCGCCTTTGGCGTAGCGAATCATAATAAAATCCTTGGTTACACCTGAAACATCAAGCTTTTTAATGCCCTCAAATACACCTATGCCATGAACGCTGTGTACAACATAGTCGCCTCGTGAAAGCTCCTCGAGGCTTTGTATGGCATCTGCCGCCTTGTAGCTTTTGCGCCTTTTGGCAGTTGCTCGTGTTGTTCCTGCCCGATTATATGCAATAATGTTGAAGCCCTCGTTCGGGTACCTGAATCCGCCCGAAAGACCGCCCGAAAGCACAGCAACCGTGTTGTGGGGAAATTCTGAGGGCGGTACGGGAAAGTACATTGCCTTGATATCCTCTGTGTTGAGTGCTTCTGCAAGTGAGTCTGCGGCCTTTTCCGTTCCTGCAATAACAATACATTGCTCCTTACGGGCAAGGGCAGGTCTCAGATCGTCAAGTAAAACCTCAAGAGAACCGTTCCAGGCAGGTGTTTGCTGAACATTAAAGGTAGTAAGACTTTTAACGGGGGTATCAAACGTACCTCTTGGGAATGTATCTGTGTAAAAAGCCTTCTTGCTTTCGTAAATATTAAGTAATTGAGGGAATGTCAGGGTGAATTTATCAAGTCCCTTGCATAAAACTCCGTTTTCAAATTGGGCTTTCAGCTCCTGATTCAGAAGCTTACAGATGCTTTCTGCCTTATCCTTTACTGAACCGCTTTCAAGTACAAACAGTAAATCAGCACTGCAATAGTCGAATATTGATGCAGGCTCATTGTATGCCAGGGTAAGGTATTTGTCTACTGACAATAGCTTAACACCTGAATCCAGCATTTCAATATCCTTGCGCAAAAGCTCTTTTGCTTTTTTGGAGCCTTTACCTGAAACATTGTTTGCAAAGGTCTGTATTTTTTCCTTTAAAACAAGGTCGTTTTCAAAAATTATTTCTGTTGCCGGGGTAATTTCGCAACAATCAAGGGTGTCTGTGCGGCGCTGTGTTGAAGGGTCAAAGGTTGCAATTGTGTCAACAGTATCGCCCCATAGTTCGATTCGTATTGGTTGCTCGGCATCGGGTGGGAAGAAGTCGATTATACCGCCTCGGTGAGCATATTGACCCGGACCTTCTACGCTGTCGGCACGTTTAAAGCCTGCGGCTGTCAGGGTGTTGAGTAATTTTTGGGGCGATATTTCGGTATCTGAACATATTTTAAAGGTTCGATTTGCTAATTCCTCAGGTGGAATGGTTAACTGCAGAGCACTTTCTACCGAGCAGGCAACAACAGAATATTCTCCCGACAGAATTGTGCAAAGTGTTTTTAAACGTAGCTGTTCATATTCACGTGATTGCCCCTGTGAAGTATTGAAGGAGTAATCGCGTGCAGGGTAAAAACAGGCTTTCTTACCTATGCCTGCAAATTCATTTATATCTGCAGCAAATTTGCGGGCAGAGGCTTCATCAGGTAAAACCACAATTGCTCTGCGAGAAAGATCCTCGCAGAGTGAATGTATAAGGTGTGCTTTGGGACTTGAGGGAAGCCCTGTTATACCTGACGGGGCAACGCCGTTCTCAATATATCGCAAAACATCCTTGTATTCAGAACAATTCTTAAGTAGTTTTGAAAAACAGGACATAGTAACCTCAGCTGTTGAAATCTGACATAGCACCGTCAATGTTGCCGTCAACTATGTATGTGAGCGCCTTGCAGGCATCGTCAATGGCATCTCTGATGAGGGGGATATCCTTTTTGGGGAAGTTTGCAAGAACCCAATCTGCCAAATCATAATCGGGATGGGGCTTTTTACCCACACCCAATTTGATGCGCGGAAAGTTTTCGGAGCCCAGGTGGGCTATAATGCTTTTTATGCCGTTGTGACCGCCTGCGCTGCCTTTGCGCTTAATGCGCAGCTTACCCGGTTCAAGTGAAATGTCATCAAAAATTACAATGATGTTTTCCACAGGGATTTTATAGAAGGCGGCACATTCCTTAACAGCAGTACCGCTGTTGTTCATCATTGTCTGTGGCTTCATAACAAGAACCTTGTGACTCCCGATATGGGTGTCGCCTATAAGTGCATGGAATTTAAGCTTTTTTGCCTTGAATCCCAAGGTATCCTCCAGGCGTGTTATACATAAAAAACCTGCGTTGTGGCGTGTGGTTTCGTATTTGACACCCGGGTTGCCCAAGCCTACAATCAGATAATCATAGGTAGAATTGCTGTCATTTTTTTTGAATCTGTTAAACATTTTTTGCTCCGTTAATTATTTTGTGTGCTGGCGTTTATATGGTTTTTTTACATTTACCCAGTCTTTTTTTACCGTCTGCCTTGAACGTGCAAGGGCAAGAGCATTATCGGGGACATCCTCTGTGATGGTAGAGCCTGCTGCGGTAAAGGCGTTTTCACCTACAGTAACAGGTGCTACAAGGTTTGTGTTGCATCCGATGAATGCACCGTCCTTTACTGTTGTGCGTGATTTGTTTTTGCCGTCGTAGTTTACGGTTACACAACCGCAGCCGAAGTTAACGTCCTTACCAACGTCGGAGTCACCTACATAAAGCAGGTGGGGAAGCTTACTTCCTTCATCTACTGTGGAATTCTTAACCTCTACGAAATTACCTATGTGAACATTATCCGAAATCTTGCAATTCGGACGTATATGCACAAAGGGTCCTGCTGTCACACCGCTGCCTATTTCTGAATTGAATGCCTGGGTGTTATTGAGCTTTGTGTTGTTTTTTATTTTTGTGTCGATTATATAAGAGTTCGGACCTATGACACAGTCGGTGCCTATTTCAACTGTACCCATAAGAACAGTACCCGGCATAATCACAGTACCTGTACCTATTTTTACATCGGGTTCAATAATAACTCCGTCAAAGCAAGGAATTTCTACACCGTTATTAACTAATTGCTGTAAGATTTCAAGCCTTTGTGTATTGTCAATCATAGGGAAGCTCCTTTTCTTAAATATTGTTCAATCATATATTTTACCATATTATGCGATTTATTTCAAGGATTGATGTGAACGGAAGAAAACTAAAAGTTTTATATAGTGCAGGGTACTGGAATTTCCGTTACAGAATATACAGTTCCCGAAAAAATCACGGAAATATCACAAAAATATATTGATATGTTCTCGTTTATGTAATATAATGAAAAGAAAAAGGGGTGTGTGACTTGTCAAGACGTTTCAGTCAGAGTGCATTGTGCGCTGTAACGCTTATTTTAACAGTTCTGGCAAGCGTAATATTGCCCTTATTATCCTATGTTAAACCCCAGGCAATAAACAACTTTGATTTCAAATCTGGCTATGCTGATTTAAAGAGTTTTGATTTATCAGATGTTCAGAGTGTTTCCCTTGCAGGTGAGTGGGAGTTTTATTGGAACGAGCATGTTGTCACCGGAGGACAAACACGTGGTGAGCCCGATTTATATGCCGATGTCCCTTCGCCATGGACTATATATAATATTGATGGTCACAAAATTTCAAACAGCGGTATTGCAAGCTACAGAACTGTTATTGACAATGTTGTTACCTCTGAGCCTATACTGGTAAGTGTGGGTAATCTGCCCGGTAAGTGCAGAGTTTATATTGATGGCGTATGTGTCTTTTCAAACAGAGGCATACCGGGAAATGTAAGTGAAAGTGTTTTTTATACATACACTCATCCAGTTACTATTGATTCCGGCAAGCACGAGGTTGTTATAGAGGTGTATTGTGAGTATTCCAGTGGTCTTACATCATTGCCGGAGCTTTCAACGTACCATGCATTCAGACATTCGGAAATCAGCAGTGTTGCTTTGCGATACATAATCATAGGTGTGGTTGCCTTTTTTGCCGTCGGTATAATACTTATGGCACTTATTCGCAAGAATATGGGTAACCAGCTGTGGTTGTTGCTTTTGTGTGTTGTATTTGTTTTCAGAATGCTTATTTCAAATGAGGGGTATATGGTATCCCACACTGTATTAGGCGATTTGAATTATGAGATTATGACATCCCTGATTTTCGTTTCCACATACATTATAAAGTTATGTATGATGATGTACCTCAATGCAAGGCTTAATCTGAAAATCTGGCAGGAGTCATTGGTGCTTATAGCCACATTGTTTTTAATATGCGCCTTTGTGCCGTATTTCCTTTATGAATATATCTACGTCGCCACAATATATATGTGGTTGCAGTCAGTAGCATATTTTGCAGATGCTTTTATGATATACAAGCTGGCAGGTGCGGTTATACAAAAAGAAAAGAATGCGGTTGCATTCCTTGTTTTCTACTGCATAAATGCAGTTGCTATTGTTATTGATAACCTTTATCTTAACGGATTTATTTCGGGTAAGGTATCGTTTATAATGCCTGTAGCATGTATGTTCTTCATAGGTCTGATGATAGTTCTTTACCTTATGGATAGTGTTGATTACTATAGACAAGCGCAAAAAACTGCTGAGCTTCAAAGGGAGCTTGGTGAGCTGAATACTACGTTGATGATAAGTCAGATACAACCCCATTTTCTTTATAATGCTCTTAATACAATCAAGTATATGACAAAAAAAGAGCCTAAGGTAGCTGAGAGCGCAATTGTAAAGTTTTCAAATTATCTGCGGGCTAATATGGATTCGCTGACACAAAAAGAGCCTATTGCCTTTTCAAAAGAGCTTGAGCATGTTAAAAACTATATAGATATTGAGCAGCTTCGTTTTGGCGACAGGCTGAAAACTGAGTATGATATTGAAACAGATTCATTTGTAATACCTCCTCTTACAATACAACCTATTGTGGAAAATGCAATCAAGCACGGAGTTAATCAAAGACCTGAGGGCGGTACCGTTAAAATCAGCACACATGAAACTGAAAATTCATATATTGTTCGGGTTTCGGATGATGGTGTGGGTTATGATGTCAACCATATCCCAAATGACGGCAGATCGCATGTGGGAATTACCAACATAAAGAAACGTCTGTCTGCAATGCTTGATGCAACAGTAGATGTACATAGCGTTATAGATGAAGGAACAATAGTTACGATTACCATACCTAAAACAAATTAACTTGAAAGGAAAAAACAAAAAATGCGTATAATGGCTGTTGATGATGAAATACTTGCGCTTGAGGATTTTGAAGATACCTGCAGGGAGTTAGGTATTACAGATGAGATTGTCAAATTTAATAATCCCCTTGATGCATTGAGTTTTGTTGCCATGAACAAGGTTGATATAGCTTTTCTTGATATTGAAATGCCTGTGGTTAAGGGTATTGAGCTTGCCAAGAGGATAAAGGCTTTTTGCAGAAATGTCCGCATAGTTTTTACTACAGGCTACAGCGAATATGCCCTTGAGGCATTTTCGGTTGATGCGGTGGACTATGTAATGAAGCCGTATGAGCCACAAGCCATAAAAAGGGCTTATGATAAGGCACTGCTTGTTCGTGATGCTGTTGCTGAGAACCACGTTTTTGTAAAAACCTTTGGTTATTTTGATGTGTTTGTGGATGGTAAGTCTGTGGCATTTTCCAGCGCAAAATCGAAAGAACTTTTGGCATTGCTTGTTGACAGAAACGGCGGTGTTGTAAGCACCGAACAGGCGATATCCGTGCTTTGGGAGGGCAGGCGGTACGACGAAACCGTTCAGTCCCTTTTCAGAAAGGTTCTCAAGTCCTTGAGAATATCGCTTGAAGAGGCAGGTATTCTTGATATTCTGATTGATAACAGAAATCAGCGAAGCGTGGATAAATCAAAGTTCGTCTGTGACTATTACGAATTCCTTGAAAAAGGGAAAAATGATAATACAAAATTCTTCGGTAAATATATGGAGCAGTATCCGTGGGCTAAAAACACGGAAGAACAGATTGATAAAATGTATAATTCTTAATGTAAATAAAAACAGACAGCATTCGTTATGCTGTCTGTTTTTTGTTTATCTGTTTTGCTATAAGGCAAAATAATATGGTTCCGAATATTATGCCTGCCAGGTCAACGCACAGGTCAGTTAATTGGAAGGCCCGTCCGGGCACGAATAATTGGTGTATTTCATCTGTTACGGCGTAGCCGAAGGATAGTGTAACAGATTTGATTGGTGAGAATTGAGCGTTGAATGAGCGTGCGCAGTTCAGCATAAGAAAACCTAAGGCGGCAAATTCACAACAATGTGCAATGGTCCGTACCATGCCGTCAGGTAAGTCGATTTTCAGTATTTCGTGTAACCAGTAAACCAATGAACCGCTTACCTGTGCGGAATCCGTTGAATCCTGTGATGACAAGTAAAATATTGTCCCCATTACCGCAATAAGAAGCAATATTGAAATCACACGATGTACTTTTATTATCCGAGTACTCATTATTCCTTGGGCTTAGTGCCTGCGTGCAGGTAAATAAGGCTGCCACCGTTTGCAAGGTAAATTCCCTTGACACCCTGACCCAGATAAAGATCGTTGCTGGCGAAGAAGAGCGGAACAAATATGCCGTTTTCTACCAGGTATTTTTCCATGGTTGCGCAAATGGCAGCGTTTTCTTCGTTGGTAGTTTTAAGCTGTGCTCTGAGTGCAGTCATTTTTTTGTCTGTAAAGTAGCACGGCGCTCCTGTCACAGAGTCAAGCATACCAAATGCAGTTTTGTGTGCAGGGGTAAGGGGCAGAATTGCCATATCGTATTCACCCTCTGATGCCACTTTGTTAGCATCTTCCATATCAAACAGCCTGATATCAAAAAGAATTTTTTCTTCAAAAAGTGCTTCCCATGATGCAATCACGCTCTTCATTGATTCCTCTAAGGGAGCAGGGATAGAAAGCTCTACCGTATAAGCTTCCTTTCCGGTTCTGTTCATTAAAACCTTGAGGTTAGCCTGCGCTGCTTTGGTATTTTTGGCGTATTCTAACTTTGCAGGTGAAAAGTCAGAGTAGTTTGCATCTCCGATAGTATAGTTGTTCGGGATGATTCTTTCTGCCTTGCCTGTTGCAAAGTCCGGGATTTCAATTTTTGAGTAGTCGATTGTGCTCAAAAGAATATTTCTGAGTTCTGCAATACTGCCTACACCGCTCTTGCAGTTGAAGGCAAAGCCCCAAGTGCTGTTAATAGATGTGTACGATGTGGTATTGCCTGAAATTCTGTTTGTGGAGGGGGTGAGGTAAGCATCATACTTGCCTTCCTCAAAGCGTGTTTGCATAGCAGCTCTTTTGCCTGTGTTGTACAGCTGAATGTTTTTGTTCTGCACCTGGAGCTTACCGGTATAATCAGGGTTACGCTCTAATATTGTTTCAGTTTCAAAAACATCTCTGACATAGTAAGGTCCGTTGCACAGAAGTGTGGACGGTGTGGAGAAACAGATGTTATCGAATGCCTCAACAAATGTCTGCTCGCATGGATAAACAGGTAATGTGGCAAGCTTGTAAAGCAGGTCGGGATCCTTTTTTACCAATGTTATGCGCAGAGTGTATTCATCTACAGCTTCAACCCCGAGCTCGGGACTGCTTTGGGAATTATACTTGGCAGCACCCTTTATGGTGTTAAGCTGTGTAGAACCGGATTCTAAAAAGCGTTTTAAACCGAAAATATAATCTTCTGCAGTAATCTTATTTTCAAAATCTGTAATACCGATTTTTTCAAGGGCTGCTTTGGTTGACTTGGAAATATGCCACTTTGCTGACGGATTAAGTCTGAATGTGTATACCAGATTATCATTGCTTACCGAATAAGCCGTTGCACCGCCCAAGTCGATTTTTCCCTTTGAATCAAACCTGAGAAGTCCCTCAAAGCAGTTGGCGGCAATAATCTTTTCGCCGTCACCTGAGGCGTAAAGCGGGTCAAGTTTATCAACGGGGTTGAGTATGCCCATAGTTAACTGTGTGGTGCTTTCTGCCATAGTGCATGAGCAGAGCATAAACAAAGTAACCGCAACAAGGGCAAGACTTATAATTCTCTTCATTTGTGTCCCTCCGATTTATTGTGTTGAGTCAGTTCAGTTGAACTCTTGCATATTGTGCTGAGTGGGCATTGATGGCATTTGGGGCGCCGCGCAATGCATATTGCTCTGCCGTGAAGAACGATTCTGTGACAGAAATCATTACTCTGCTCCGGTGGCAAAATCTTTTTAAGCTGTAATTCTACTTGCTTAGGGTCCTTGGAATCTGTCAGACCTAAAAGGTTGGTTATGCGTATTACGTGTGTGTCCGCAACAACAGCAGGCTTTTTGTACACATCGCCTATAATCAGGTTGGCGGTTTTTCTGCCAACACCGGGTAGCTTTGTCAATTCCTCTATGGTGTCCGGGAGAGTACCGTTATAAACATCGCGTACCATTTTTGCCATACCGATAAGGTCACGCGCCTTGCCGTGATAAAAGCCACAGGAGTGAATAAGGTTTTCAACATCGGTAAGCTCTGCTTCGGCAAGCTGGTTTTCGGTAGGATATTTTTCAAAAAGGGCAGGTGTAACCAAATTTACACGGGCATCTGTACACTGTGCAGACAGCCGTGTGGCAACCAATAACTGAAATGGTGTGTCGGCATTCAGCTGGCACTCTGCTTCAGGGTAAACCTCTTTTAAAATTTCACAAGCCTGAAGGGCTCGCTGTTTCTTTGTCACCAAATAACCTCCGATTGGGCAAAATTCCCCCTATAATAAGTACATTCTACAGGATTCTACCATTTTTGAACAAATATTTCAATAGCAAATATATACTATTTTATAGTTGGAATGAATGTTTTTATTACAAAATCGAATAAAAAGTAAAAAACACACCATAGGCAGGTGCCTGCGGTGTGCTTTTTGGTAAAATTTTGATCAGATAAATTTGAAGGTGAGAATCTTTTTGCCTGTGATTTCGAAATCAACAAAGCCGTCGTCATTCATTGTGAGTGCCTTGTCGTCAAGCTCTTCAAGAGTAACGAGTTTAACCTGACTCCACTTCTTGTCTGAATATGCAGGAAGCTCAAACTCAGCCTGCTGTCTTTCAACAGGTGACTGGGGCTTCTCAATAGGAGCAATACCACCGTTAAGGCGGATAGAGTTTTTGACGGTGTTGTCGGACGGGTTGAAGAGTCTTACTACCCAGCCTTCGCCGTCTTCACTCCTCTTGACTGCACTGACATTAAGGTTTTCGTCCTTGAGTTCAAGGAATGAATGTGAAAGGGGATTCTTACCGTGTGCTGTGGGCGCAATTTGTGCTGCTGTAAGGTAAAGGTTGAAGCGCTCGCTTTCCTGCCATACATTTGCATCCTCCCAATTGCCGCTATGGGGCATAAATGCGTAACGGAAGGTATTTACACCGATACACTGAGAGCCCTTGTCCCAATCGCTGTAGTTCTGCATATCCTTTGTTACGCATATACGGAGGGGATACGCTCTGATAAGTGAAAGGTAGAGTGTGTTGTCAATATCATCAGCAGCCTCATAAGCCTTAAGACCTGTGTTGAGAAGAGCAACACCGTACTCGCCGTCTGAAAGGTCAACGAAAGAGTTCATGGGATGCTCTGTCATTGGCGGCTCATCATAAAGTGAGTAGTCGGGCTTCTCAATAGGTCTGCTGATTACATCAAACTGACCCTGCGAATCTGCGTGAGTTGCCTTAATTCCTGTGGGGAAGCCAACCTGAAGGTAGTGATCCTCGCAACGGTTGTTGATTGTTGTTTCAATTTCAACAAACTTTGCACCCTTGCGGAGTGTAACAAGGCTTTCAATATCAACGGGAAGCTTGTGCTCGCTTCTTGATTTCTCGTCAAATGAGCGTTTCTCGGGAAGCTCCCAACGCATTGTGATTTTGTATGTAGTTTCAAACTCACCCTGACGGAGAAGTGAAATATTTGCCTGCTCACCGAGAGTTGTGAAGGTTTCGTCAATTTCGGGAGCAACATGCTGCCAGGGATTGCCAATTTCACCACTATCCTTGAAGTAACCGAGGTTCTTATACTCCTTGCCTGTTTCTTTTTCAAATACATCAAATGTACCGTTGTGGTTGAATGAAACGCGGATGTACTCGTTTTCCATAACATTTGTTGTTTTGTTAAGTGTTACGGGTGTAGTTGCACGTACATTGTAAAGAGGACGAACCTTAAGTGTTTTATAACCCATTGCAGGAATATCGGAAACCTCTGCTGCAACAAGGTACTGCTCTGTGTGAAGCACATTTGCGGTATCGTTAGGATTCTGTATAATCTGTGCGTTTGCTTTGTTTGTTGTAAGCACCTGATATTTGATAACATTATCGTTTTCATCAAGGATTTCAAAACTGTCTGCTTTCCACTCTGCGGGAATTTCAAGGCGAAGGTCAACAGTTTCGCTACGCTTGAAGGGTGCCGGGTTGAAGATTACAACAGCGGCATCATCACGGCTGAATGTTCTGAGGTTGATATCGCCTGCAATGTCCATAAATGCGCGCTCAAACACACACATTGAAAGCTCGCGTGACTGTCTGTAACGTGACATAACGTCCTCGTAAACAACGTCACGTCCGCAGGCACCGATTGAGTCGTGGCCGTGATTCTGCAGGAGATAGTTGTAAGCGAGGTCAATAAAGCCCTGCTGATAGGGTGCACCTGAAAGTGATGCAAATACAGACATCGGCTCAGCGTAGTTGATAAGTCTGCGCTCTGTATCAAAGTTTTCCTGTTTTATGTATGTTCTTGCAGAAAGAATCCAACCGCAGAGTTCACTTACGCTACCCTTGGTATAGGGGTCACGCATCTCGCCTTTAAGAACAGGCGAATCTGCTTTGAAATTGTCAATAATTCCCTGCTCCATCTCTTTGAGGGTGCTGTGGAATACTTCAGCCTCGGGGAGAGCATCATTAAGGTCTTTTACAAGGTCAACCTCACGGATGTCGGGACAGGATGAGTCGTGACCGATTGACCAGAAACGGTGATTTGTTGTCCAGTCGTTGTCCTGCTCTTTCATTGCCTGCTCTGCACGAGCCTGAACATTTTCCTTGTGGTACTCATAGAAGGGGTGTGTGTACTGGTAATCCAGCTTCCAGTCGCGGTCAATAAGCTTGAATACGCCATTGTTGTCATTCCAGAGCATATCACGGTTGTTTTCGTCCTTCTGATTAAAATAAACGGGACGCTGTACAACATACCAGATGTTGTAACGGGGGCGCTTTGCAAGACGTGATGCGTAAATACGAGTGCCGTCGGGACTCTCCCAGAAAAATTCTGATTTGGGTGCCTTGTATTCATTTATACCGCGATAGAATGAAGCAAAATTAATGCCGAAGCCTGCATAAATCTGCGGAAGCTGTGAAATCTGACCCCAACCGAAGGGTGAGTAGCCTGTCTTGCTTATGCCGCCCATCTCTCTGCCGATTTTGTGACCGAGAAGAAGGTTACGGATAAGAGCCTCGGAGCCTACTGTGAATTGATCGGGGAGGCAGAACCAGGGACCAACTGCGATTTTGCCTTCCTGGATATATTTCATAAGCTTAGCCTTTTTCTCAGGGTATACCTCAAGGTAATCCTGAACAGGCATTGTCTGTGAGTCAAGGTGGAAATGCTTGTAGTCGGGGTTTTTGTCAAGAATATCAAGCAACATATCAAGCATATAGCCTAACATATACTGAGTTCTTCTTGCAGAAAAACGCCATTCTCTGTCCCAATGGGTGTTTGATATAAAATGACATTGGATTTTATCTTTGTTTTCCATAGTATATCCTATCTCCTTATCCTTTGATGATTTTCATAATTTCTTCAAAATTCTGGCAGAAGTGAGTACAAACAGCCTTTGTTCCGCTTGACTCAATGTTACCGCCTGCAATACCGATTGTGGAGTAACCTGCAAGTCTAACAGAGCAAGCACCTGCACCGCTGTCCTCAATGCCTACAACGCGGTTTCTGTCAGCGAATGCCTCGCCAAGACCGACAATTGATGTTTCGCTGTAAAGCCAGGGGTGGGGCTTGGGTGAAAGCTCACCGAGGGTACCGACACTGCCTTTTCTTAAGGGGAAGCCTGCTGAAATGATTGCATCGTAAAAATCTTTGGGATCGCCCATACCAAGTGTTTTGAAAGCGGATAAAATTTCGGGCCAGGCTTTTTCGTAAAGACCTGATGTAACAAGTCCGATTTTAACACCCATGCTTTTAAGCTCTAAAAGGAAATCCTTAACACCCTCTGTAGGTGTAAATGCACCATCCTTGCCGCGACCTGCCATAATTTCTTCCATCTCGCGGTGGGTGTGCTCAAAGTAAAAATTACGAGCCTTTTCAAGTGATTCGCCCGGGCAGTATTTATCAATACAATACTGAAGATGCTCTGATACAGAGTGACCTGAAACAAAGGGAAGGTCAGCATCCTCAAGCTGGAATTTGGGGTTGCCGAGCATACTTGCCGTGCTCATTTCAATAATCCATATCCAGAAATCCTCGCTGCGTACTGTTGTGCCGTCAAGGTCCATAAGAACAGCATTAAGAGGGTACTCTGTTTTTACCGGATAAACGGGGTAATAAACAGGGTAAGCAATAGCTGATTTTACACAGGCAAGTGAATGTGTGCCGAATGAAACGAATTCAACCTTGTTGTCACCTGTGGCAACAACAAACTCAACACCGTTTTTGCCTGCAACAAATTTGCCGTCCTCGGTTGCGGGGAGGAGGCGGAAACCACTGTCTGCACCAACTTCGCCCAAATCGGGGATATAAAGTGTTTTGTCAAGAAGCATATTTGAAAATCCTTTCAGAACATAATTTTTTCCATTTTATCACATTGATTTTGTTAAGTAAATGGTATTTTAACAATTTTACCATAAAAATAAAGAGTCGGTTAAATTACCGACTCTTTGCAGGATAAAACTATTTACTTTCTGCTGCTTCTCTGCGCTCTTTAAGCTCTTTTTCAACTACAGCTCTCTTTTCGGGGGTGTAGCGTATGAAAAGAAGGGGGATAATGTAAAGCAGACTTGCTATGGCAGGTGTGAGCATTGCGAGGGGCCATATCCAGGTATCAAATGCAGCAGTTTGAGTGCCGATAAATACAGTTGCTGAATCATCAACTGCCTTATAGCCCAAAAGTGCAAGTGAGCCTGTTGTAAGAGCCATTGTAATTCCGCTTGAAACCTTGGTGAAAAATGTCTGCATTGAGAATGCAACACCTTCCATGCGCTTGCCTGTTTTCCATTCCATATAATCAATGCTGTCACAGAAAATTGATGTTTGTGCAATAGACACGGCGCCCATAGGTATACAGCATATAGCCATAAGAAGCATGCCTGCCCATATGCCGAAGCCCTCGTAGCCGATTATAAAGGCAATTACTCGAGTGATAATGTTGAGTGCCTGCATAAAGATAAGTGCATTTACATAGCCTTTAAAAATCTTTTTCAGCTTGTCGGCAAAGAGCATACCGAGGAATTGCGGACCGTAAGTAATGGCACCGTAAATTGTGGTAAGACCGAGTGCACCGATAAAGCTGTTTGCACCGAGAAAATCGGTGGGCATCTTGTATTTGAAGAAATATACCATAAGATTTCCGCCAAAGCCGAGAGCACCAAAAAGGTTTGAGAGTGTAACAAGCAAAAGCATTTTGTTTTTGAAAAGAAGTGAGAAGCTCTCTTTGAGTGATGATTGCTGCTCTTGTACATTTACTCGGATTCTTTCTTGTGCGCTGTATGCGCGGTAACTGAGCATTGCACCGCCAAGACCCAAAATAATTGCAAAAACAAGTGTTACCAATCTCATGGATGTCTTTGTTGCCAGGGAAGTTGATTCAATAATCATAGGTATAAGTCCGCCGAATATACCGTAAACGCAGGAGCCCACCGTACGTGCCCATTTAACAAAAGTGTCACGCTCGTCAGAATTAGGTGAAACACAAGCTGTTATGCCCCATATAGCAACATCCTGGAGGGTGTATGCAATATCCCAGCAGATGTACATTATTACAAAATAAGCAATTCTCAACCACAGCATATTTTCTTCTGTGGAAAAAACAAGGAAAATAAGTACGGTAAAAATACCTACGGGCAGGGGGGTGTATCGCAGAAACGGTCTGAGCTTTTCACCGGATTTAAAGCAATGCTTGTCAACAAGTGAGCCTATAAGCGGGTCGTTTATACCGTCCCAGACCTTCATTATAAGCCCGAGTACAGTTACAACAGCAGCATCAAATAATGCAATATCTGTCATAAAGTAGGTGAAAAATGCACCGCCTATGAAGGAGTAGACGATATTCTGTCCTGAAAGTCCTGCATAAAAATTGATTTTTTCTTTTTTGCTGATGTAATTCACAATGTCACATCCTTTTAGTTGATAGTTCAATTATACAAGAGTGATAAGCTTTTAGCAAGTGTAATGATATAAAAAACAGGCAGACTCTTGACAATAAATTTGGGTGTGATAAAATTATTGTCAAATGCTATGACAAGGAGATATATGACAATGGAAAAGAAATTGGTTTTTGGTGCTATCGGTCTTATGTTCGGTAATGCACACCTTGAGGGTGCTCTCGCTTACGGTGCAGAGGTTGCCGCTATTTGTGACCTGGATGAGGAAACACTGAGAAAATCAGGTGAGAAATATAATATTCCTGAGGAAAAATGGACTACAGATTACCACGATCTTCTCAACAATCCGGAGATTAATATGGTGTCTATTGCTATTCCTGACCAGCTTCACAGACAGGTTGCCTGCGAGTTCCTTGCTGCAGGTAAGCATGTTCTTTGTGAAAAACCCCTTGCACTTAACCGTGAGGATATTGAGGCAATGGTTCAGGCTACAGAAAAATCAGATGCAAAATTTATGGTTGGTCAGATTTGTCGTTTCACACCTGCTTTTGCAAAAGCAAAGGAGATTATTGAGTCAGGCGAAATCGGTGAGCTTTACTTCGTTGAGTCAGAGTATGCACACGACTATATGAACATTGTTAAGTATGCAGACGGACGTAAGCATTGGCGTGCAGACCCTGAGCGCCATGGTGTTATCGGCGGTGGCTGTCACGCAGTTGACCTTCTTCGCTGGCTTGCAGGTGACCCTGTTGAGGTGTTTGCATACGGTACACATAAGCTTCTTCCCACAGTTCCTTACGATGATGCTACATGTGCCCTCCTCAAATTTGATGAAGAATTTATGGGTAAGGTTTTTGTTTCAACAGGCTGTAAGCGTGATTACACAATGAGAACCTGCATCTATGGTACAAAGGGAACAATCATCTGTGACAACACATCACCGACAATGCAGCTTTTTGTGGTTGATGAAAATGGTGAAGCACCCGAAGAGCCTCAGATTATTGAGATTGATGTTAATAATCACAACTATGTTAAGGAATTCCAGGTGTTTGCAGATACTATCGTAGCTGATAAAGAGATGGAAACAAGCGTTTACGAGGGGGCAAAGACCGTTGAGGTTTGCCTTGCTATTGTTGAATCTGCAGTAACAGGCGAAAAGGTTAAGCCTAACTACAATTTCGGCAAATAATAAATTTATGACTTGGGAAGCGTATCGACAATGTCGGTACGCTTTTTTTATTTAAATTATTTAAATTATATGTTGCATTTTACAATCGGGGAATGTTATACTGTACAGGTAATATAATCGGTAGATATTGCTATTAATAAGAGCGTGTTTCCGTTTTAAGAAAGGAAGATTGTTTTGGCTGAAATTAAAAACATTGATGCCGTAGCAGCACTTGATGCTATGGATGCTCATGTTGACGATTGGCGTGATGCGACAAAAGGCAAGCAGAGAGGTATTTTCTCTTTTGACGATGTTGCAGCACTTAAAATCAAAAATCTCAAAAAAAGAATCTACACCGATATCGAGTCCATTCCTGCATGGAAAATGAAGGAATGTATCTACAAGGGTGTAGGTGATTATGAATATCTTTACGATGAGTGGAAGGAAATTGATGTTGGTGACCGTTGGGGTAACAATGGTTGGAGCGCATTTTTCAAAAACTCATTCGATATGCCGGAGCGCTTTAAGGGTAAAAAGGTTACTCTTAACGTATACTTCGGCGGTGACTCACTTCTTTCACTTAACGGCAAGCCCTATCAGGGTCTTGACCCCTTCAGAAACTCTGTTCTTTTAACAGATTGTGCAAAGGGTGACGAGCACTACGATGTTGACATTGAGTCATATTATGTATGGCACTCAAATGAGTCAACAATCAAAACTCTTTCCTGCTCATTCATCGGTGTTGTTGATCCCGAAATTGAGGAGATTTATTGGGACTTCAAGGCAGTATTCAATGCACTCTTTATGCCTGTTCACGATACAGGTCTTGCAGAGCTTATCAGAGCATCACTTAAGGAGGCATTCACTTATGTGAATTTTGACCTCCAGGGTGAGGATTTCAAGGCAGGTCTTCGTCAGGCTCAAAAGGTTCTTAAGGATAAGGTATATAATAATCCTTCATACAAATCAGAGGGTAACCTTGCACTTGTAGGTAACTCTCACCTTGATATCGTATTTATGTGGGCATATAAAGAGTATGTCCGTAAGCTCGGCAGAACTCATGCTACAATGCTTCGTCTTATGGAGCAGTATGATGATTTCATTTTCTCACAGAGCACTGCACCCACATATATTGAAATGGCAAAAATGTATCCCGATCTTTATGAGCAGGTTAAGGCTCGTATTAAAGAGGGTCGTTGGGAATACATCGGTGCAATGTGGGTTGAGCCCGATTGTAACCTTGTTTCAGGTGAGTCTTTTGCACGTCAGCTTCTCCACGGTGTGCGCTTTGCTGAGAAGGAGTTTGGCATCACTCCCAAAACCTGTTGGGTACCCGACGTTTTCGGTAACGGCTATGCTATGCCTCAGATTCTCAAAAAAGCTGGTGTTGAGTACTTTGTAACTCACAAAATGGGTATCTGGAACGATACCAACCCCTGGCAGTACAATACCTTCTGGTGGGAAGGTCCCGACGGTTCAAAGGTATTCTCAATTGTTCCTCCCACACACTTTATCGGTACTGTTGAGGCAGACTCTCTTAAGGTTAACTGGAAAAAATATACAGATAAAGAAACTATCGGTGAATCAATGTATTGCTACGGCTGGGGTGACGGCGGTGGCGGTGTTGATACCGAAATGCTTGAGTATGTTAAGCGTTATAAGAATTTCCCCGGTCTTCCAAAAACACAGACAAGCAAGATTGAGGATTCTCTTGCACGTATGAAAGCAAAAGCTACCGAAACAAACATCCCCACCTGGAAGGATGAGCTTTATCTTGAAGAGCACCGCGGTGTTCACACTACAAAAGCACTTCTTAAAAAGCTTAACAGATATTCAGAAAATCTCTATCGTCAGGCAGAAATGTTCGCAAGTATTGCAATGCAGTATGGCTATGAGTATCCTCTTGCAAAGCTTAACGAAGGCTGGCAGATGATTCTTACAAACCAGTTCCACGATTCACTTCCCGGCTCACATATTACCGAAGTATTTGGCGACCTTTGCGCAATTTATGATGATATTATTGCTATCGGTGAAGCGGTAAGAACAGAGGCACTCAACGTAATTGCAGGTAAAGCAGATGCTACCGAAAAATACGGCAAGCCTTTTGCACTCTTCAATTCACTTGGTACAGCTGCAACACAGAAGGTTGAGCTTCCCTACAAGGATGTTGAAATCTATGATGCAGACGGCAATAAGATTCCTGTACAGAGCTATACAAAGCTTGACGGAACAAAGGTGCTTGTTTTCGTTGCAAAGGATCTTCCTGCAGTAGGCTACAAGGTATACTATGCAAAGGATGCAGCAGTTGAAGGTGCAAAGTCAGTTGCATTAATCGGCAACACAGTAGAAAACGATAACTTCAGACTTGTTCTTGATGAAAGTGCAGAGCTTGTTTCTATCTTTGATAAAAAGAATAATCGTGAAGTTCTTGACGGTAAGGGTAACGTATTCCGCCTTTATGAGGACCTTCCCGGTAAGTATGATGCCTGGGATATCGTTGC
>JAZULH010000045.1:0-15438 GCA_045602985.1 Acutalibacteraceae bacterium
TCGGGTGTTATCACGTCAATATCACCCGAAACCACATAACGGCAGGACAGCTCCTCCTTACCGTTGACTTTTACCATACATTTTTTACACAGACCCTTACCGCCACAGGGGTGTTCTGCTCTACTGCCTGATTCCGCAAGAACCTCGGACAGTAAAGCTCCTTCCTGAGCATATACGATTTTGCCGTTTAATGTAACCTTAACCATAATTTATCCTGTCTTTATATAATCTGCCGCAAAGTATTACTTGAGAATATAACCGAGCCCCATCAGAATATAAAGGGGTCCAAAGCAATATACCATAAAAAGCTCCTCGTGAGGAACCTTGATTTTAAAGCAATTTGTAACCAAAAGGCACTCAAAGGCGTATGCACCTGCACCGCAAAAATATGCTACACCCTTAAGGGTGTGATATATATCATCAAAAAAGAATGACAAAACAAACAGAAGCACCGCCATGGTTACAAGAAAATTGCGTAGCACAAGCATTATGTAATCGCGGTGACGGTGACCGATATGAGTTAGCTCTTCCTTATCAGGTAATGTTTTATCAACTGTCTTTTTTACTTTTTTTAAAACCTTGTTCATCGTAACTTCCTTTCCTGATCAGTATATCCTGTAAATAATATACCATACTGCTTCTTTGATATCAAGAAAATGAATTTCTGTTTAATAAGCCCGGCAAAAATAGGTTTACTTATTATAAAATAAGTAGTATAATTACCTTGATTTTAAACCGAAAGGGAATGATAAAATGAAATATATCGGCATTGCTTTGCTTGCTGTTGCTGTTATTATCATTGTGCTTGTTATTGTTGCGGCAATAAAAGCAGCCATGATAAAGGCAAAGCCCAATACAAACGCTCCTGCAATCAGCCCCACAGAGGCAGAGGCTACCGATTACGCTCAAAAGCTTTCAAAAATGGTGCAGGTGCCCACTATCTCCTTAAGAGGTAATACTGACCTGACAGAGTTTTACAAGCTCCACGATGTTATGAAGGAGAGCTTCCCCCTGGTATTCTCAAAGCTTGAATGCACCGAGATTGAGGGAAATCTTCTTTTCCGCTGGCAGGGAAAGGACCCCGGCAGAAACGGCCTTTTGCTTATGGGTCACCAGGATGTTGTTACCGCAGATGAACCAAACTGGGAACGCGACCCCTTCTCCGGCGAAATTGCTGACGGAAATATCCACGGCAGAGGTGCTATGGACTGCAAATCAACAGTTTTTTCAGAATTCCAGGCTATTGAAGAGCTTCTTGAAGAGGGCTTCGAGCCACCTTGTGATATTTACCTTGCAACTGCTGTGGATGAGGAAATTTCAGGTGATGGCGCACCCAAGCTTGTAAACTACCTTAAGTCAAAGGGCGTTCATCTTGATGTAGCAATGGACGAGGGCGGAGCTATTCTTAAGGACCAGCTTCCCACCATGAAGGGCTGGTGCGCCGCAATAGGTGTGCTTGAAAAGGGCTACATAGACCTTAAGGTTACAGCAAAGGGTAAAGGCGGTCACTCCTCCACCCCCCGCTGCAACACCCCTATGGCAAGATTGTCAAAATTCGTTGCCGATGTTGAAAAGGATAAGCCCTTTAAGGCGGAAATTTCCGGTCCTGTTTACGCTATGCTTGACCAGGCGGCACCTCTTCTCGGTTTCCCGTTGAGAATGGTGCTTGGTAATATGTGGCTTTTCAAGGGTCTGCTTACTAAGGTTCTTCCCATGGTTTCACCTATGTGCAACGCCTTTGTAAAAACCACCTTCTGCTGTACAATGGCAGAGGGCTCCCACACTCCCAACGTAATTCCGTCCGAGGCGTATGTGGTGTGCAACCTGCGTACATCTCCCCATCAGAATGTTGAACAGTCCCTTGCAGTACTCAAAAAGTATGCCGACAAATATGACCTTGAATTTGAAATCATCCACGCAAGAAATGCTTCAAGCTGTGTTGATGACAAAGGCGAGGAGTTCACATACCTCAAAAAATGTCTTAACGAGTGCTACCCCGATGCAGGTGTTATACCCTACCTTATGACAGGCGGTACAGACTGCCGTCACTATGAGGAGGTTGCCGACAACTGCCTGCGCTTCTGCCCAATTAAAATGAGCAGTGAACAGCTTGCTGCAATGCATGCGGCAAACGAAAGCATTGGTGTATGGGAAGTTGCCCATTGTGTTAAATTCTACAAGCACTACATAAAAAACCACAAATAAATATATATAACGGTCAGTAAAACACTTAGCTTTACTGACCGTTTATTTTTATATGTCACCGTTGAGAATTTCGCGTATACGGTTACTTGACTTTTCGGGGATATGGTATCGGGATGCTGTCTGCAAAGCCCTCTGTGCCGTTTCCAGACGCAATTGATAATTAACCAAAAGCTCTCTGACTGTATGCTCAAGCTCTGTTTTATCAGTTGCCGTAAAGGCACTTTCATTGCGCAACAGATGACCCATAGATGCAATTTCCTTGGGGCCGTAAGCCAGAAGCGGTATACCGCACGCCATACTGTCTGCAATTTTAGTTGAAACTGAGTGTCGCACACGCTCAATTGAATCTTTATCGAATGCCTCTATATGCACTAACACATCTGATGAGAAAAATGTGTCCTGAAACTGCTGACCTGAAATAAAGTCAAAGGTGCGTATACATTTTCTTTCGGACAAAACCTGCTCCTCCTGGGGGGATACTGCACCGCAATAAATCTCCAAAGCATAATTACTGCCCTGCTCATCATTGATACGGTCAAGCACCTCGCCGATATCCGCCAGAGACTGATATCTGTTAAGGCTGACCTTGCCGAAATAGCGCAGTACATTTACACTTTCGCTGACACGGGGACTGTCCGCAGGCGGAAAATTCGTGCCTGTCATAACCGTTGCGGCAGGACGTCCGAACTCCTTTTGATACACCTGACTCATCTCGGGGCAGATAGAAATAATCCCCTGTGACTGACTGAGCAGCTGTCTTGTCTTGCGGCGCAGAAGAAAGCTCCACAATGGCCCGAAAAGAGTACGGGGTGTTTTCATAGTATAAAAATCGTCGCATACGTAAGTGTACAAGGGCAAGGAAAACTCCTTTGAGATTTTCAGAGCCATATCATACAAAAACTTGTTACTGCCGATAGCGGCAAAAATGCAGGTGGGTTGTTGCTCGCGCACCCATTGGCGCATAGCCTTATTGTACCAGGGTGACAGCATCCACACGGCATCACGCAAAAGCTCTATGTGGGGCTTGTTCCTGTTGGCACTGCTCACAACCCTGCGGCCATCGGATGGGGATTCTGTTACGCACTCCTCCGGCTCCACAGCTCCGCCCTGCACACGACGGGTAAAAATACCCTTAAGAGCGCTTTTGTCCGTAATTCTGAAGCAGGAAGAGCATATATCACGCTCGGGCTTGCCTGCATTAACATATATCTGGCAAAGCTCCTCTTTCCTGAACGAGGCAAAAAGGGAAACCAGGGTTTTACCTATGCTTGTGCGTATAGACATAGGATTGTGAGAAAGAATTAATACCTTCATAAAGGACTCCGTTCCGCCCGTTATATGGCGTTGATTTATGCCTCTTCTTCAGATGATGTGCTGTCTTTTCCGGCAGACTTTCTTTCCTGCAGAAACCTGCGGGCATCCACAATAAAGCTTGCGGTAATAAGAACAATTACCATACCTATGGGGAATGCGGCAATTATGCTTACCGACTGCAGGTTTGCCATAGAGCTCTCTGAGAATACAAGAATAATGGGGAGCAATATGAGCAAAATGCACCACATTAACTGAATACCCTTGTGAGGCATTTCGTTTTCATTAAGCTTTTTATAGCTGTAGCATGAGCCTATTAAAGCAATAGAGTCAAAGGATGTAGCATAGAAGGCAATCATTGTAACAAGCACCACAACAAGAACCAGGGGTGCGAGAGGCAATGACTTAATCATTTCAATAATTACGCCATACAAATCACCGTTTGCAAGGTATGAGCCTATAAAATCTGCTTCGCCCGAAATCTGCTTACCCATTGAATAGTTGCCAAGGACAACAAAGCTGACAATAGTTGATGTTACACCAAAGGCATAACCGCCCATAATTGTCTGGCGTACTGTACGACCCCTTGAAATAGTACCGATAAAGAAGGGTGCTGCAACACACCATACCATCCAGTATGCCCAGTAGAATATTGTCCAGTTCTGGGGGAATGAGGTTGTACGGTTAGGATCGCTGAAGGTTGACAGCTTAAAGAAGTTTGTAACCATAGTGCCCAGTGATTCAAGACCTGTTTCGATAATATAGCGTGTTTCACCGCCAATAAGCAGCACATAAACAAGCAGTCCGAAGAACATAAAAATACAAGCCTTGGCAAGGATACTGATACCCTTGAAGCCGTGTAACAGGGAATATGTATAAACAACACAGGTTACAACAAGAATTATTATGGTAATAACCGTACGGCTGATTTCTACGTGGAAAAGCTCCGCAATAATGTCAGCCATTAAGGGTGTAGCCAAGCTGAATGTAGTTGCAGTACCTGCCAGCAGTGCAAAAACAGCCAGCAAATCAATCAATCTGCCTGCAATACCGTCGGTGTGCTTGCCCAGAATAGGACGGCAAGCCTCAGAATACTTCTGACGCTCCCTTTTGCGTACATGGAGCATAAAGCCAAAGGCTGCTGCCAGCATCAGGTAGAAGCCCCAGGGAATAAGACTCCAATGGAACAGCGGGAACACACCTGCCCATTCCTGCATACCGCCCATTTCTGCAATATGGGGATCTGTAGCATACAAAATCCACTCAGAGAAGGAGTAGAACAAAATATCTGCCGCAAGACCTGCGGTAAACATCATAGAACCCCATGCCCAGAAGGGATATTTGGGCTTTTCATTCTGACCGCCAAGCACAATATCGCCATACTTTGAGAATGAAATCCAAATAGAGCATATAAACACACCCAGACCGATAATCAGGTAGTATACACCCATTGTGTCGCCCAACAAATAACGGATTTGACTGATTATTTCATTAGACTTTTCAGGTGCAATAAAGAAAACTACGCCCAAGCCTACAACTAAAAGAAGGGGCACAAGAGTAATGAGCCAATCAATCTTACCTTTTCCGATTTTATTTTCCTTTATCATACGTTATTACCTCCGTTGATAATCTTTTTATATTCAGCATCAATTTCTGCCAGCTCCGTTATTGAATCAATCTCCAGCACATCACCGCTGTTCATTCGGCGTATGCCTAACTGATACTCACCGGGGTAACAGAACAATGCAACATCATCCCAATAAATCTGTGTATTTTTATTTTTCTCAAACTCTGTTTCCAGATGGTGCTTGAGTTTTTTTGCATCCTGCTGATTCCAACGGGAAACGCTGAATAACTGCCAGCCACCCTCGCCTCCCGTGCGACTGCAGGATGTAACAATACCATCCTCCACCTGCAACAGCCATTCGTCCGTATGAGTATCGGTGTATATGGCGTTGTAGCCCGAGCGCTCAAACTCGGGGGACAAAATTTCGTGGTTATAAACAATCTGGTCACCATCTAAGATAATTGCATTTTCCAGATGCTCTCTTGCAACGTACAATGAGGAAATGTTATTGCAATCAGCATAGTAGGGATTTTCAATAAGCGTTAGTCCCCGGTACTGCTCTGTAAGGGGATAAAACTGCTCCTTGAGATATCCTACAACAACATAAATCTCGTAAATACCGTTACGGTGCAAGGCATCTATAACGGTGTCTATCATTCTGGTGCCGTTAACTTTTATAAGGGGTTTCGGTGTATGCAGGGATACAGGCTGCATACGCTTACCGAACCCTGCCGCCATAATTATGGCTCGTTGTACAAAATTCATTTTTGAGGTCCTTTTCCTTCGGCAATGCGTTTTTGCGCATACTTAAAATATTTTTTTGCATAAGCATACTGGCACAGCGAGTATTCACCGAAAGTAACACCTAATATACGCTTATACTCACACCAGTTACTCCACAACAAGCCGCACACAGCAATGTAACAATATATTTTTGTATAAATCTCCTCCGGACATCCTTCTGTAAAATATGCCCGTATGGTGCGGTCAATCTGTTGCTTGCCGTACATTGAGTAGATACAGAACATGGCGATATCCACATGGGGGTCCTGCATACCTGCATACTCCCAGTCAATGAGCTTAATAGTACGCCTGCCATCCTCATTCACAAACAGGAAATTGTCGGGTACGGCATCAATATGTGTCAGCCCCTTGGGGGATTTATATGCTTCAATCACAGGACGCAGAGAAAGAACCTGCTCCTTTGTTTTTTTATAATCCTTATACTCGGAGGGAACTCCGTCCCACAAGGACTCGTAATACTCTATCTGCCCGAACAGGTCAAACTCGTGCTCCACCTTAAGACCCATTTCGTGGAATTGGCGCAGTTTTTTCATACAGGCACGAACGTCATCATAACATTCGGGGTCACAGTTGCGTGCATCGTTCAAAAAAGCTGTTAATTTATATCCGTTTTCAGGGTCAATGTACAAAACGTCGTCACAAAGCTTGTGCTCGTTAATAGTGCGGTACACCGCTGCCTCCTGCGAACGGTTAATCAGCTGGTCTGTTCCCTCGCCGGGAATACGCATAATATACTTTTTACCTGCACAGCTAAATAAAAATGAACGATTTGTCATACCCTTTTTCAGAACAGTAATATCTGTTATCAGGTCAGTTTCCACTCCGAGAGCACCTGCAATAATATCAAGGGCGTGGGAATGCAGATGACTTGAGGAGCCGTCAAGCTCACGCAGCTGCTCATAGGTATTTATTTCCACAATTCTGTTACCCACAGCCATACGGGCAGGCAGAATCATTTTTTTGTTACGGTAAAGCACGCTCTCCCAGAAGGCATCATTATAAGCCTCATCCTTGGTAAAACGCTCTATACGCTCACGAATATATGTACAATCTGAATTTTCAAGGTAAGCAATACCTATCATAGTATTGCCTCCTCGCTCGGGGTTTACAATATTCAATTCTGCAAAATGATCCACACGTACACAGCTGTCGTTATCAACAGTATTCCCTACCATATACCAGGAGTGTGGCTCGTATGGGCAAAAGGGATTAATGCCACACCACACATCACCGGGTATAACGTAGGTATTCCCGATTTTATGTGAAACCAATGCCAATGAATGAAGATTGTTCAAATCTGCATAAAGCTGGTTATAAACAAGGTCTACATGGTATTTATCGGCAAGATACTGAAACTTTTCCTGCATAAAGCCTGTAATAACCGTTATATCCTTAATCCCTGCATCCAAAAGGTGGTTTATGGTACGCTCGATAATGGGCTGTCCGTTAATTTCCAACAATGCCTTAGGGATTTTGTTGTTAATGGGGACCATTCGCATACCCGGTCCTGCAGCCAGAATAACGGCATTTGCAGGAGTGTGCTTATTTATATGTTCACGGGAGAGTCCGGTCAATTCAAGATCACAACTCAGCAAGCCCTGCTCCTGCATAAGGGTAACAGTTTGCTCTGCCTCCTCGGTTGTCAGGCCACAGCGGGAGGCATACTCGCTGATATTTAATGAACCCTTGAGAAATATTTCCTTTAAAATATCGGTCTGCGCACTCTGCAGCATCAGACTCACCTCTTTTATAATTCTTTAATAAGCTTAACTATCTTGGGATATGTGTTTATACGGTTGAACTTTTCCTCGGCACAGCGACGGGCATTCTTACCCATCTCCTTGCGGAGCTTTTCATCCCGGCAAAGAAGCCTGATTTTTTCAGCCAATGCCTCTGCGCCCTGCTGTACACAGTTGAAGCCCATATTGTAATCCTCAACAAGCCTGCAATATTCCTCGCTGTTCTGGGTGTTGATTACAGGCAGTCCGCAGGCGGCATAGTCACCGTGCTTGTTAATAATGCTTGCAACAGATGACCCCAGAATGGGGTTAACGGTTATATCGCAGCTGCAAAGCAAGCCACACATCTCTTCATAAGGCAGAAAGCCTGCAAAGGTAACATCTACACCTTTACTTTGTGCATATTCCTGCAAGGAATCCAGATCATTACCCCCACCCATAACAAGAAAGTGGGGTGCATCCTCCATAAGCGCAAGGGCATCTATTACAAGGCGTATATCGTAGCTCTTTGACAGCGAACCGCAATATGCCAGTGTAATTTTATCTGACTTGGGTTTAGGATTGTTTTTAACATTTTCATCAAAAACATCCAGATTAATACCTATATATGCTGCCTGTGTTGCCTTACAGGTTTTGTTAACCTGCAAAGCCCTGTCAACATAAGTCTGTGAAACAGCACAAACTGCATCAGCACGCTTATATATATTGTTTGCCTTTATTAAATAGGGCGCAAACATAATATCACTGATAACAGGAACAGATATCGCCATTTTAAATGCCTCGGGCCAGAGGTCCTGAATATCAATAACCAAGGGGATGTTGTTCTTTTTTGCATATTTGCTGACAGCATCGGCAACATCCAGCGTGGGTACAACCTGATAAATAAGGTCGGGCTTTGGCTGAGTGCGGATATATCGGAGCACATTTCTCGCAAAATCCATTGATGCTAACAGCCTGTTGACACAAATACTTTTGTTATATGAGCGCTCGTCCACAAAGGTCACCTTAAACGGACAGCTTGCCGCAAGCTCCTCTAAATTAGTGCGGTACTCATAAGTTCGCTGATAAAATTTGGATGTGATAAGCTCCAACTCAATATCAGGCTCTTTGCATAAAAGCTCGGCCAATTCGCGGTAGCGGTTACTTGATTTTTCACTTGCAAAGTGAAAATAATTGCTGATGAGAAAAACCTTTTTCTTATTCATGGGCAGCTGTCTCCTCAAAAACAAAATCATCCTCTATACGTGCATCAAAGCTATGCTTGGGATTCTGCGCCTCTTCGGGGGGCAACTGCATATAGTCACCGTAATACTTGGTGAGCTGCTCGTGGTAATTGCTGAAGGTATAGCTTTTAATTCCTTCAAAGGTCAGCTCTGTGCTGTCCTCAAAGGTGTATTTAGGGAAAACCTCCCTATGGGAGTAGCTGTCGGTATTTGTAGAAACGAACTCGCTTGTCTCGTAGGGGTATTTTTTCTGATGCTTTAAAATTCGCTCCTTGTACTTGTACACATCCTCAGCCTTGAAGAAGGGAGAAATAACAGGACCTACCAAACGTGCCATACGGGTATTTACATTGTTAAAATCTGCTCTGCAGCAGGCATGCTCTGCCCTGAGTATATAAAGCTTTGTGTAGTATAACAATCGGCCGAGAGCACTCTTGGGCGCACCGTCATAGATAAAGATGCTTACAGCAACCTTAAGGTGCTCGTCCTCCTTGAACTGCTTGGAAATCACCTGAGAATTCTCGTAAACCGCAACAGGCACAACACCCTTGTAGTCAGTTTCTGTTGCAGGGTCAATAATACGGCACTTTTCGCTGATACGACCTCCTGTAGCCGCCAGCAATTTTTCATAATCAGGTCTGGAAAGACAAACATCTATATCATCATCCCACGGAATATAACCGCCGTGGCGTACTGCACCTATGAGTGTACCACCCAAAAGATACAGCTTAATGCCGTTCTCCTCACAGGCCTTGAGCAGGTCCTTGTAAATATAAATACTAACTAACTGTAATTGACGTAAGGTTTCTATCTGTTTCATTCTTATTTCGCCTTTTCCTTTCCCTGCTTTTTCAAAAATAGTGCGCTAATATTCACACTATATTGTAGCATACAACTTTTAAATAATCAACAGTTTTGCAAAAACAAGCGGCTCTGCAACCCTCTATAAAGCAAAGGTTTTTCCTGTATTTTCTCTGAAAGAAAAAACACATCTGTCAATCCCTTCAGACCGACAGATGTAACAAGATTAAGATTTTCAGATATCAACCTTTTCCTGCTGCTCCTTGTAAAATTTGTGTACGGCAATAAAGGCGCAGATTATGCAGTAAAGGCAATAAACTCCATAAATAAGATAGGTCAGCTGTCTGTAATCGTTAACAACCATCTGCACATTAAGCAACAGAGAAACAATGCCCTGTACAATCCACAGATATGTGTATTCAACATACGCCAGCATTGTAAGAACAGGTATTATAAACCCAAACAGAAAAGAGCCGCTGTCAAGGACTGCATACTCATAATCCAGATGAATAAAAACACCTGCGGCTACTGCCCACACACAAAGGAATGATACAAGCAGCACTACCCGCATTTTTGATGACATCCTTTTAAATATAACTGTTTTTTTATACGCACGCCTGCGCCAGCTGAAAAAGGTCATCAATTGTATGGTAAAGCTGAAAAGCAATGAGGATGCCGCTGAAGCGTAAACCCCCATATAAATATACGCCGCCGTATATATAAGTGAATTTATGGCACCTGCAAGTGCACCAAAACGGTTTGCCTCCGACTGAAAGCCCATTACAAACAGTGAAATAAAAAGCGGCACCATAAGCAAAAAATGCTGCTTACACACAATCCCTGCAACAAGTATGGCAATACCTGTCACTATAATTATTATTTTTTTGGAATTTTTCATTACACAGTACTCCGTCACACCAAAAATCAAATACCCGTTTTATTGACACAGCGCAATACCCTGTTACCGTCACGGCAGATGTCCACAACCGTTACCGATATATTATCAAGGGCAAAAAAGAAATCCCGTGTTTTTATTCCCAGAGCTGTAGGAATCAGGTATTCAAGCATTCCGTGGTGGCTGAACACAGCAACACGTTGCCCGTATGTGTAATTCTGCAGTATATAATCTATAAATTTTTCTGCACGGATATTGTTTGCTTCCACACCCTCACAGCAAAAATCATATTCTTTGCCGCCAAAAATGCTTTCACACATTTGAGTATTGGGATAAATTCTGTTCAGATACTCCTGACCGCAGCCGTAATACCCGGGTGTGCAACCACATTCAATAATCTCAGGACAGATTTTAAGCAAGGGCTCATTACCCTTTGCCCTGCAAACGCCTGCGGCAGTCTTGAAGGCACGCAACAACGAACTGGAAATATAGCCGTCAAGCTCAACATCCTTCAACCGTTCGCCCAGAATATCACACTGCTTTTCACCCACAGGTGTCAGGTCACCATCGCTGGGGTCACGACCCGTCCAGTCATTATAGTCAGTTTCCGCGTGTCGGACAAACACTATTTCCAGAACATCCTTATTTTCCATATTCACACCCCATACAATTTATGAAACAATATTATCCGCAAAAGCTTTGACGGATTCAACAATGCAGTAATAATTACCCAATATCCCACACCAAACACATTCGTTTTCCCCGGGATGATTTTTTTCGTATATAGCGACCTTTACTTTACAGCGTTAAACATCAATATTATTGCCTTTTCCCCTTGTGGCAGGGCTAAGGTTATACCCTGATTCATCAGCTCTTCACCTGTCATAGTGTAAAGCTTTTCGGGATTGTCAATATCATAAACATTGTATTTTACTGCTGACTCAAGACCATTAAGCTTAACGGTATATTCCTTATCATTTACTTTGGCGCGCTTGTAAATAAAGGCTGTACCTGCAAGAGCATCCTCGGAGGAAAATTGCATTGCGTGCATTTTGTTCTTGTCAAAGCTACCGAAATCAAGGGGATAATAGTTGCCCGCCATAAGCTCCTTTTGCTCGTTGTAGTAGCCGAATTCAGGGTTAGTATGTGAGAAAAAGTCCATTAGCATTAAGGGCATAATATCCGAGCGCACCGAATATTCGTCTATCATATACAGGGCGGAGCCTGTAATGGGAAGCCAGAATGAAATGCCGTATGTATGTGACTGTGTTGCCTCAAAAAGGTCTGAATGGAAATCACAGTTGTAGTCACTCCTCCAGAATGAAATACTGCGATATGTCATTTCAAGGTCAAGACGTTTACCGCCCGATGCACAGTTATCAATTATTAGGCCGTCTATATTTTCACTCAGATAATCGAGGAACCTGTACAGATTGGTTATATAGTGATTTTCACAGATACCTGTTCTGCCGTCATAATATTCTTCATCTGCCTTCTGCCAATATTCCAGGGGCGCAAAGTTAAAGTCCTGACGGTAAACGGTAACACCGTTTTCCTTCATTGAAGCAAGCAGATATTTGCAATAGTAATCAAATGCCTCTTCATTTGCCAGGTTCCACATAAAGTTTTCGCTGCCCACAGACACAAGCCATTGCTCGTGTGCAGACCCTTCCTTATGGAAAATGGTATCGGGATAAACTCTTTCGGGCTCATACCAGAGAACATGGCCAAGACCCTTTTTGGCTGCATAGCCGGACAGCTCAGATATACCGTTATCATACCTTGAGGTATCAACAGTCCAGTTGCCTACACCGTCGTACCAGCCTTCGTTATAGCTGTACCAGCCTGCATCCATCCAGAAAGCATCTGTGTTTTCATAAACGCTGTTATCAAGCCCGTCAAGAATTTCAATAATTTCATCAGAGGTTCTTGTAGATACCGGGCCTGCAACCTCCATTACCGTGTAGTGATTCTGTGTAATGCTTTCGGGGTATACACAATCCATAACCCAACCCCTGAACAGATTAAAGCCCTTAAGGGGGTTTGCGTTATCATAAAATCCCACAGAAACAAGGGGTGAGCGCACCTTTTCACCGGGGAGCAGGTATGCCTCAAAGCTTTCCTGCTTTACGGTAACATTCACATTTTCCTTGCTCTCGCTTATTGTCGATGCCCATTGACCTGTCCAGCCGATACCAAGCATTATGCCGTAGTTCTCACCATGAATATTGAAATAAGGCAAGAATTTTTCGGTCGGCTTTCCCTCTGAAGCGGAAAATTCCTTTGTGCCAAAGGACAAATCCTTTTTAATGAGCGAAAAGTCGCTTGCAGCGGTATCGCTACCCATTGAATAATAAACCTCACCTTTGCCTGTTGCAAAGGAGGAAGCAAGTGCGTAAAAATCGCTGATAACACCCGAATTGCCTTTGCCTGTATTTTGGATGTACACAGTCCACTGACAGGTTGCATTTTCAGGGAATGATGTCACCTCAACGGTAACCTCAAGACCATATTTACTGTTGAATAAAACAATATTCTGTGTCTGACCGCCTGCATAAACTGCACCGAAACCGGGAGCTTCTGCCATATTAACATCCCATTGAGCAGGGTCAAAATCCTGACCATCCACCTTGAAGGTAAACGGATATTGTGCATCCGATGACAGGAAGCTTTCGTCAATCCACTTTGCACAAAGCTCCTTTTCCTCTTTGGTGATACTCATTTCGTCTGCACTTATGGTATCGAATTTTATATTCCGCTTGTATTCCATAGCTTTAATATTATCAAGGTTGAATACAAAAACACCTCCACAGGAAACAACAAAATACACAGCTGCAAGTATAATATTGAGCGCCCTGTTTTTTTGCTTTGCTCTTACAATAAATCCTGCCAGAAGCAGAACAGCAGATAAGCCGAATGCTATTGTATATGTTTTTATAATAACCGGCTCGTTATCCTTACAGGAGGAATTAATTGCTGCGTTTATTCCCCATATTACACCGTGAAACAAGCCGTTACCTGCAATAAAAGCAATTATCTTTGCCGCAATGTTTGACTTTTTGAACACCGTCTTTACAAATATCAGCATAAACCAGCCCAGAGCTATACCTGAAAGTCCCGTATATAAATGAACATCAAAGCTACTGTCCGTGCCATAGAATATGTACCACAGAGAATATGCCGCGTAAACCATAAGTCCCAGAAGCACCGTTGTAACAACACTTTCAATTATTACCTTGCTTTTCTCTTTTTTCATAACAAATACCACCAATTATTTTTCAAAATAAATTGCACCGCTCTGGGCAAAAATCAATGGAGGTAAAGCCATTCCCTTTTGCTCCGGAATTCTTGAAGCAATTGCAACATCGTGAATTTTACTGTACAGAAAGCCCGGTTCAAACACAACATGGGCACACATAAAGCCATCTGATTCAACAGGCAATGTAACTGAATAATCACCTGTTTTCTTTGCGGTATGTGTAAAACATTCCCCATTGGAATTAAATACTATTAACTTGTGATTTTTCCTGAGCTTTTTAACATTTATTGTAACCTTTGTGCCGTCCTCAAGCTTTACGGTATCGCCCAGAACAGCATCGCCGCATGTAATGTCAATAAAGGTTGTGCCAACATCAAAGCAGATTGTTGTGTGACCCTTGGCAATAGCATCAAGTATATCCTCAGGTGAGTTCGACCTTGCATAAACATAGGTTACAGGCCAGGTCAAAAGGTTTGTCACAACATAATCCTTATGATAGTCACTTCCGCCGACAACAGGAAGCTTGTGGCCATTTTTCAACTGCTCGTGCCACCATTCGGTGCATTCAAGGTTATCGTAGTGAGTAGGTGCATTCCACACCTCAAGAACATCCACATCTGCCGCGTTCTTTTCCCATCTCCAGGGGCATTGCTTACAATGGGGGTGATTCATACAAATAACGGCACCGCGACGCTTTGCCTCATCCTTTACCCTCAAAAAATCCTCGTAGGTTTCACAGGTATCATAGTCGTCGCGGTCTATAACATCCTTAACTCCCCACATATTGCAATGTCCGCCGTGCTTTGTCAGCTCCGCACCATATATAAGTGTTAAACCGTCAACCGCAGGGAAATCCTCGCAGTTAACATTGTGATCAGTAATCATAAGGAAATCCAGCTTGCTCTTTTTTGCCTTGACTATAACCTGGTCCAAGGTCAAACCGCCGTCTGACGCAACTGTGTGACAATGTGGCACGCCCACATACCATTTGTAACCTTCGTATTTCATTACACCGTCTCCTTTTTGTATTTGATAAATTTTTAAAATAAGATTTATTAATTAATTCTTCCTGTTTTATTGTGGGAATGTGCTAAAAACACGGAACGGCTCTCTCAGCCAAACACCGTTATGAAATATGTTTGAGACGAGAATCCGGCTTCAGTACATATCTCTTTTTCATTAACACCTTTGAGTAATAAGATTTTAGCTTTTTCAAGTTTCTGTCTTAAAATATAGGTGCTAAGATTTTCGCCCATTTCTTTTTTAAATATCTGTGATAAATAATCTGCTGAAATTCCGCAATGATTTGCTACAGAAGATACACAGATTTTTCGAGAGAGATTTTCATTTATATACTTTATGCAATTTCTTATGTGCGGTGAAAATTCATAGGCCTTAGTTTCGTTAAGTCCACCCTGAATAGAATATCGGGTTGCGAGAGTAATTGTACTGACTGCCATATACTTGTGCTGCATAAGTTCATCATCAGACATTCGACCCATAACGATGATAGAATCAAGATTTTTAAGTTGTGTTATCAGGGATTCAATATCACCTTGCTGAACACAAGATAACAATCGTATTTCAGCACTATACGGTGTATGTTTTTCATCGAAGGCATTTTTATTCTCGAT
>JAZULH010000046.1:0-20505 GCA_045602985.1 Acutalibacteraceae bacterium
TGCACAAAAAATATAAAAACGTGTGAAAAAAGTTTTAAAAATTTCAAAGAAAAATTATCAAGTTCCTATTGACACAAAAGAATATCTCTGCTATAATTATGTACGTTGTTTACGGAATATTTGTATTGCCACGAATTTTTCGACTTGTTCGGCAGGTATTCCAGAAAATATGGTTTATTTGGTGGATGTAGCTCAGTTGGTTAGAGTGCCAGGTTGTGGCCCTGGAGGTCGTCGGTTCGATTCCGATCATCCACCCCATTTTTTTAAAAATGTCAAACTTCAGACAAAGCGTTTGATGTTTGACTATTTTAATATAGGGATGTAGCCAAGCGGTAAGGCAACGGACTTTGACTCCGTCATTCGTGAGTTCGAACCTCGCCATCCCTGCCAACAAAAAAGGTACCCGACGGGTACCTTTTTTGTTTGTGTTTAATGGAATGAGGTTCGAAAAGTGTAATTGCTGATCTGATAAATAATAATACATAATTATTTTCTTATTGAAAAACAGCACCTGCACATTGCAGGTGCTGTTTCTGATCAAACCGGTTTTATATTAATTTATATTCGATCTTAGTATAATCTCCCTCAACATTTGTACCTGTAAGGAACCTGCGTGCCACGAAAGAAACCTTATTGTCATAAACCTCACAGTAATAACCAACACCGCAATCGGTAATTCCAAAATTGTTTTCCTTACGGTAACCGGGAATACTGATAGAATGAACATTATTATCTTTATTTAAAACCTCAAAGGTTTTTTCAAAAATACCGCCGTGAAGATGACCGTTGATAAAGAACACATTTTTATATTTTTCCATAACCTTGCGGACATCGTCATTCTGTTCACCCATATCCCCTGTTTTCCACACCTCAGGCAAACCGTGAGTAAAAGCAAATGCCTGATGACACATAACAAAAGCAGGTTTACCTTCTTTAGTTGCTCTTGAAAGCTCCTTATCAAGGAAATCAATCTGCTCCTGTGTAATATGAGCTTTTTCAAGAACACGTTTTTCGGTACCGATAACAATAAATGTATACCCTTTTATATCGTAAGAGTAAAAGCTTTTGCCTTTTGTATCAATTTTAAGGTACTCGTTAACCTTGTCCATTATAATCTTTTGGTTTCTGCCGTACTGAAAACGCACATCATGGTTGCCCATTGTAAGGAAAATACGAACCTTATCCTGATATTTGTCAAAAACATTGAAAAAACGTTTATACTCTGCCTTTTTACCATATTCCGCAACGTCGCCTGCAAGCATTACTGCGTCAAATGATTCGGGAGCAGATAAAACATCCGAAAAAAAGTTTTCAAGGTTTACTGTTGCACTTTCTTTATCAATAAGATGTGTATCTGCAATACAGGCAAAAGAAAGCTTTATATTATCTGCATCCTCAAAGACAACGGGAGTTTCATTTGAGTGTTCAAAAGGAACATCATAATCAGGCGCCATTGCTTTGATCTGCTTGCGATATTTGTCAATAAAGGTTTTAAGAGACATAACAATTTTCTCCTTAATATCAGTTATAAGATTATTATATAAATCCATTGACAGGTTGTCAATTATCTTTAATATTTTTAATAAGCTCAACAAGATCACCAACACGTTGAGGGCGTGGCTTATTTATTTTATAAAGAAGCTCATCAATTATTTTATCGACACTTTTTACTTCACGCTCAAATTCCCGGGCGGATACCCTGAGAACTCCGTAACGCACCGCAGAAAGCTGAATAAGACTATCAGAGGTTACAACACGAACATTATCATTTTTACCGATGTCGCTTATAAGCTTTTCGATATAATTATCACCAAGCTCGCGTTCCTTAGTATAAACGACACGAATGTTGTTGTAATTGAATTTTTTACCCATATTCCCCTGCACCTTATAGGCATCAAAAACAAGTATGGTCTCGCACTTTTTAAACGCGCTGTAATTGCAGAGTATATCCATAAGTTTGTCACGTGCAGCTTCCAGGTTATCGTTGGCAAGCTTTTTCAAATCATCCCAAGCAAAAATAACATTATAGCCATCAACAATCACATATTGCTTACGCACAACAGGATTATACTCCGCGCTGACAGGCCTTGCCGGTGCCTTATGGTGACTGTAACGATAATACGGATGCTTATCAACACCGAATTCGCGTTCCATAATTGCCTGCAATTCTTTATCATCAATATGAAAGTTACGCTTATTGAGTGTAACCTCGTAAGGCGTTTTTTCCTGTTCAAGGCAGGAGTCAATATGCATATATTCCTTAACCTGATTCCACTTAACATTAAAGCCTGCTCCGTGAGCACAAAAAACAGAATCAGGGGTATTATCCAAATCACTTTCAGGAGAATATTTATATTCAGCAATAACCTCCTCAGGATTATGGCAAGCATCATAACCGCATACCTGACAAAAGAAACGACCCCGTCCCCCTGTGTATGCTGCAACCTCCGAAGTATAGCCGTTAAGAGTTGTTACGGGTGCTTTACCCTCAATAACAGATGTGCCGTTATTTTCAACAGGAGAATCAAAGGTTCCGCTTTTCAATCTGATATCGCTGATTGCTCTGCCGACAAGCTCGGTAGGAACCTCCAGCCTGAAGCTGTAGTATGGTTCCAGCAGAATTGACTTCGCCTGCATTAATCCTTGACGTACGGCACGATATGTAGATTGTCTGAAATCACCACCCTCTGTATGCTTTAAATGGGCTCTGCCTGCCGCTAAGGTTATTTTGATATCTGTTATAGGCGAACCTGTTAACACGCCCAGGTGGTCTTTTTCAGCTAAATGAAGGAGTATAAGATTCTGCCAGTTTCTGTCAAGTGCATCAAAACTGCATTTACTGTCAAAAACGAGTCCGCTGCCTCGGGGTAACGGTTCGAGAATAAGATGAACCTCCGCATAATGGCGCAAGGGCTCATAGTGACCTACACCTTCAACTGTATCCTCAATAGTTTCTTTATAAACGACCCTGCCCGAATCAATTTCAACATCAACATCAAACCGCTCGGATATAAGACTTTTTAGAATCTCGGTCTGGATATCACCCATAAGTGCAACATGGATTTCTTGCAGAAAGTTGTCCCAGGTTACATGTAACTGTGGGTCTTCCTCTTCAAGCTGGTGCATTTTGGGCAAAAACGACTGTGCATCGCAATTATCGGGCAAAACAATTCTGTAATCCATTACAGGCTCAAGATACGCTTCTGCAAAGGAAGTCTCCGCACCAAGACCATCTCCGCATTTAACTGCCGTAAGTCCGGTAACGACACAAACACCGCCTGCACCGACCCCATCAACAGTTATGTATTTATCGCCGGAATAAAGACGTATATTATTTATCTTCTCGCTCCTGCCGTTATACTCCACAACATCCTTAACCCGTAATGTACCGCCTGTTATTTTAAGGTGCGCAAGGCGTTCCCCCTTGCTGTCGTGGCTGATTTTATAAACCTTGGCTGAAAATTCGTCGGGATATGCTTTGGGAACAATATACTGCTCTAATCCGATAAAGAACTCATCTAAGCCCTCAAGCTTCAAACCGGAACCAAAGAAACAGGGGCAAACACTTCTATTGGTAATAAGAACAGAAATCATATCCAAAGAAAGCTCGCCATCATTAAGATATGTTTCAAGAGCAGATTCATCACACACGGCAATTGCCTCATCACGTACACAATTATCTGCCACACTGAAATTAACACAGGAATCTCCGCAAAGCTCCCTTAAATCTGCCATTAACGCATCCTGTGAAAAACGGGCGTAGTCCATCTTTGTTATAAAAATAAATGTAGGAATCTTATACGCCCTAAGCAGTCTCCATAAGGTTACGGTATGCGCCTGAACACCATCTGTTCCGCTAATGACGAGTATGGCATAATCAAGAACCTTGAGCATACGTTCAGTCTCTGCTGAAAAATCCACGTGACCGGGTGTATCAAGCAAGCTGATCTCCAGATCACCGATTGACAGCACGCTTTGACCTGCAAAAATTGTTATTCCCCGTTCCTTTTCCAGGGTATGGGTATCCATAGTCGTATCTTTAGTATCAACACGACCGAATTTGCGTATTACGCCTGTTTTATAAAGCATAGCTTCTGCCAATGTGGTTTTACCTGCATCCACATGGGCAAGAATACCCACTACAACCCTTTTCATAACTATTTATTTCACCCTAAAATACCGACAGAACATAACTGTGCTCTGTCGGTATTAATAATTATTTGAAATCTACAACTATTTTTCCGTCAACTGCGGAAACGGTAATTTCGTGAACAAGAACATCTGCATTATCAATAAGGATGTTTGCTACCATATCTTCAACATTCTTTCTGATAGTTCGCCTGATGTCACGAGCGCCTCTGCCGCCATCCTCAGAAAGGTCAGCAATAATTTCGCAAACTCCGTCACCTACGGTAAGCTCTATGCCTTTATCCTTAAGAGGAGCTCTGAACTCTTCAATAAGAATTGCGGCAATTTTTACAAGATTCTCCTTAGTAAGAGTATTAAAGACAACAATCTCGTCCACTCTGCCCAAAAACTCAGGGCGCAGGAATTCTTTAAGAGCCTTCAGAGCCTTATCCTTTGATGCCTGATTCTTATCACGGTTAAAACCAACCGCATTTTCAGCCACGTGACTGCCTGCGTTTGATGTCATAATTATAACGGTATTTTCAAAGCTTACCGTTCTGCCCTGAGCATCGTTGGTTTTACCTTCATCGAGAATCTGCAAGAGTATATTGAGAACATCAGGATGAGCTTTTTCAATCTCATCAAAAAGAACAACCGAATACGGTTTTCTGCGAACCTTTTCAGTAAGCTGACCTGCTTCGTCATAACCGACATAACCGGGTGGTGAGCCTATAAGACGTGAAACACTGTGTTTTTCCATAAACTCGGACATATCAAGACGAATCAATGTTTCCGGAGTTTCAAAAAGCTCGTTGGCAAGCTGCTTTACAAGCTCTGTTTTACCAACACCTGTGGGACCAACAAAGATAAAGGATGCCGGCTTGCGCACAGCCGAAATCTGCACCCTGCTGCGCCTGATAGCGGCAGCAAGCACATCTACTGCTTCGTCCTGACCGATAATACGGGACTTGAGCTTATCTGCAAGTCCCGAGAGCTTGCGCATATCATTTTCAATAATTTTAGATGTGGGAATACCTGTCCAAAGGTTAATTACCTTTGCAACATCTTCCTCGGTAACATCGTTATCATCTGCCTTGACCTTGAGCTCTGCGGCTTCTTTTTCAAGGGCAATCTTATCTGCCTTGAGCATAGAAATTGCTTCGTAATCAGGTCCTTTTTCATCGGTAGTATCAAGGAGCTCCTCCTGACGCTCGTTGAGTTCTTCAATGCGTGCAGTAAGCTTCTGATAATCACTTATTGCCACATTCCTTAAGTTTGCACAGGTGCAAGCCTCATCAAGAAGATCTATTGCCTTATCAGGTAAAAAGCGGTCATTGATATAACGCTCAGAAAGAAGAACTGCACGATATACGAGTGCATCGGATATTTTAACCTTATGGAAATCCTCGTAATACTCCTTGATTCCCAAAAGCATTTTATAGCAATCGGCAACAGAGGGTTCCTCAACCTTAACAGGCTGGAAACGTCTTTCAAGTGCCGCATCCTTTTCTATATGCTTGCGGTATTCATTAAATGTAGTAGCACCGATAACCTGAATCTGACCGCGTGAAAGCGCAGGCTTGAGGATATTGGCGGCATTCATTGAACCCTCGGCATCACCTGTACCCACAAGATTATGAACCTCGTCAATAAAGAGGATAATATTACCTTCTTGCTTAACCTCGTCAACAAGACCTTTAATACGGCTCTCAAACTGACCACGGAACTGAGTGCCTGCAACAAGCGATGTCAAATCAAGAAGATGTATCTCCTTATCGGCAATTCTTGCAGGAACGTCCCCTGCAGCAATTTTAAGAGCGAGACCCTCTGCAATGGCAGTTTTACCAACACCCGGCTCACCAATGAGGCAAGGATTGTTTTTGGTACGTCTGCAAAGTATCTGTGTAACACGATAAATCTCTGTCTCTCTGCCGATAATTCTGTCAATTTTGCCCTCGCGAGCCTTGGCAGTTAAATCTGTACAGTACGAACCAAGGAATTTACGCTTTGTTTTACGTTTATGCTTTTTCTTAGGCTTAGAATCATCCGGATTTTCGTCTGTCTCATCCTGAATATCATCGTCAACCTCATCGGTTTTAGAATTATCGCCCTCAGCATTGAACATATTTTGCATATTCTGCATAAAAGGCATTGTACCTGCTCCGCCCAGCTGAAAATCGTCCATATTCTCCATAATATCGCTGAACTGCTCGCTTACTGCATCCAGGTCATCCTCTGTGATACCCATATTCTGCATCATCTGTTTAATGGGTCCGATGTTTAGTTCGGTTGCACACTTAATGCAAAAGCCTTCCTGAGTTGTTTTTTCACCCTCAACACGAGAAACAAAAATCACGGCAGGGCGCTTTTTGCATTTGCAACATATCATTTTGTTGTTCATTTATATCAAATTCTCCTGAAAAATGGGATAATAATTATTTTTTGCCGAAACGTTCCTTAAACTGTCTGACAGTATCGGGAATGTAACTTATAAGAGCCACAATTGTTAGTATTGCCGAAACAATAACAAGTATCATCATCAGTACGGGAGGAAGCTGGAAAACATCCTTAAGCCAACCAATTTCCGGTCCGAATGCAACAATAACAATCATAATAAAATAGAAAGCAAAGGTTGATACCTTACCAAAAATTTCTGCGGCACAAGGACGAAGGTTAAGTATGAGCATAAACACACTAAATATAACCATAAAAGCCTCTTTGCCGATAAAAATAAGGAACACCCAGCTAAATGCCTTAAGCATACTGTCCTGAGCCTGTGCAAAAGACATATATAAAAGTACTGCAAGGGTAATCTGAGTGAGCTTATCTGCAACAGGGTCAAGAAGCTTGCCGAGCTCGCTTACCTGATTAAAACGACGTGCTATTTTGCCGTCGAACAAATCCGACAAGCCTGAAATTGCGAGCATAATTATAGCAAGCAACAGCTCACCCTTTATGTAAAAATAAGCAAAAACAGGAACTATAAGTATTCTGATAAAGCTCAGCAAATTTGGTATTGTCCAACATCCTTTAAATAAACCTTTCATACAACCACCTCAAAACATCATAATTCAAGAATAGGATTAAAGCCTGTTAAAAAGCCATAAATTTTTGATTCTTCAATTGCAAGCAAAGGTGAGCCGCCACCTGCTGTTGCAACGATAACGCTGAGAAGAACACCGACCGCAAGAAGAATTACACAAGCCTTAACAAGACCGAATACAATACCGAGAAGACTGTCCATACCGCCAACAACAGGAATTTTTTCAATAATGTGTGAAAAGAAGCTTGACAGCATTCTTACAAGCAATGAAACAAGAATAAATAATCCGAGGAAAGCAATAACCTCAATAACACCTATCATCAGGTCATAAGCAACTTTATCCGCAACAAGTTCAATAAGCTCTTCGTTGCTTGCAGAACCTAAGCCCCAAAGAGTTGATTTAAGATACTCTAAATTGACACCTGTATATTCCGCAATTCCGATTGCAGGCTTGGGAAGTGCATCAAGCATAGCAGTTACCTTATCTTTAATAGGTGCTGAGCCGCTGATTTCATCAAGAGCGCGTGCAAACTCAGTTTTAACTAAATCTTTAACAAACATATTGTATGCTGAATCTGCAACAGTACCGCACAATGCAAATGATACTATGCCGGAAATAAACACGGAAAAAGTTTCAAGAAAGGTTGCAACAAAACCTTTTGAATAGGCTTTGTAAACCACAAGGAGAATCAAAGCCACAAGAATAACGTCAATAACCATACTCATAAAAATACCTCCGATATATCAAGAACTTAATGTAACTGATGAATCACCGTAAGTGAAACAACGTGTCAATTTATCCAAGGATGAAATGAAAATGAAATCATCCGTAGGTAACAATGATAGAGCCTCGCCCTTTATATCAATATCGGATACCTTTCTGCCACTAAAGCTATAGACAGCAACCTTATCCTCTGCAAGAGCGAATATATACTTGCCGCTGATATAAGCGGATTTTATTTCAAAATCTGCCGAAACAACTGTTTTAACATCACCTTTAGGTGAATAAAGGGTAATTTCAAAAACATTTTCGCTACCGTATTTCGCAAGGGTTACAATGAAGTTTCCCTTGGAAGAAACATCACAGGAGTTAAACTCTGAAGAGTAATATGAAACAATTTCTTTTGCTTGCTCTGCCTTGCGCTTTACGCTGTAAGCACCTTTATCAGTAATAAGTGTCAGAGTGTCTGCGCGGGTAAACTCAATATCAAACGGTGAAACCCCAGATATTTTCTGTGTGTTAAGGGGTTCTTTATAATCCACACCAAAATACTGAACCGTGGTAAACATTTCACCATTAGAAGCACCGGCTACGGCAGCACCAACATACTTACCATTATCCGAAACAGCTATTGAAACAATGTATTCATAAGCACAGTTCCATTGGAAAACCACATCGTTGTGCTTGTCATAAACGGTAAGCATACTTGTGGCATCCTTAGCCTTTGAACCGAGAGCGTATGTACCGTTTTTGCCGTATTCTGCTGAAAGGAGTGTGTAAGATGCTTCGCCCTCATAAACAAATTCTTTTTCCGTTAAGAGCATAAACCCTTTACCGCCGCGATCAAAAACAACAGCCTTTTCTCCATTCACAGAAAGTGCAGGTTTTGAATAAACGTGGGGCTTTGAATAAACCATTCTACCGTTATCGGAATATACAGTAACATTCTCCGTGGTAAGAATAATAATGCTTTCCCCTATTACGTCCATATTTAATGTAGACTCACTGTTAACGGACAACGGCAGTCTGTCATTATTACCTGAGATACCTACACGTGCCTTCAAGAACAGGACATCAAGAGGAATAAGTCCAACCAAAGATAATATGTAAACGAAAACAAATGCACCAACAAGCGCGGCGGCTATTATCGCCTTGGGCTTATCCTTGCCCGTAAAACGCGGAACACGCCGTTCGCCCTTGTATCCGCTGTTAAGCTCAGTAAATTTAACCTTCATCGACTTCACCTGAAAAATACACTTTATTTAAATACAGACCGTCGGGAGGCGCGGTTATGCCCGCCCTTGCTCTGTCTTTACTCTTAATAATATCGGGTATATCATCCGACTTTATTTTACCGCAACACACATACAAAAGTGTGCCTGCCATAATCCGAACCATATTATAAAGAAAGCCGTTCCCCCTTACCCTGAATATAACCAAGTCACCTGCGCGCTCAACAGAGGCACTGTAAATTGTGCGCACCTTTGATACAACCTGAGCGCCTGCGGCACAGAACGCACTAAAATCATGCTCACCAACAAACTTGGCAGCAGCATCATTCATAAGCTCTGCATCCATAGGGTATCTGTAATTATACGCTCTTTTATAATTAAAGGGTGACGGGACTGCAGTATTTTCAAAAACATAAATATATTCTTTACTGCAACAATCAAACCTTGCATTAAAATCATCTGCTGCTTCAACACAGGAATGAACGGCTATTTCACCCGGGAGTTTTGCTGACATAAGTGCAACAGGAAAGCTCTGTACAGGAATTGTTGATTGAGTCCTGACGCTGAAAAAGTATTCATTAGCGTGAACACCTGCATCTGTACGACTGCACCCGATAATATTCGGTTCTTCACCTGTAAGGCGTTGCCAGGCGTTTTTCAGCTCACCCTGAATGGTTACTGCATTTTCCTGTTGTTGCCAACCGTGAAAAGAAGAGCCTTCAAAAGAAGCTTTAAATAACAAATTTCTCATAATCAAATAATGTGATCAAACAAAATATTCAAAGTAATAACACCACCACAAACAAGAAGTGTAGCAAAACCGCAAACGGCATCGCGCCAGGTAAACCTCATCAGTCGGAGTCTTGTTCTCCCGTCACCGCCTGTATAGCACCTGCACGACATTGCATCAGCAAGCTCAATTGCACGCTTGAATGCGGAAATAAACAAGGGTATAAATATGGGAAACAACGCTTTGATACGACTGACTATATTTCCGCTTTCAAAATCTGCTCCCCTTGCCTTTTGTGCTGACATTATACGGTCAATTTCATCTATAAGAGTAGGAATAAATCTTAATGCAATAGTCATCATCATAGCAAAGGTATGAACCTCCACCTTAAAGACCTTTAACGGTGATAAAAGCTTTTCTATAGCATCAGTCAAATCCGTGGGCGCTGTTGTATAGGTCAACAAAGAGCTTATAAACAGCAAGCTGAAAATTCTTACCGCAATGAAAATTGCCATATACACGCCTTTATCTGTTATGGTTAAAAAGCCTTTTGAAAAGAGCACGTTACCTTCCTTAACATAATACAGCTGCAAAATAGTCGTAAGAAGAATAATAGGCAACAATGGCTTCAGACTCTTTATAATTACCTTAACAGAAATCCTTGAAAGAAGATATGACAAAACAGCAAATCCCATCAAAAGGCCCATAGCCCAGAAGTTTTTGCATACAAATACAAAAACAAGGAAAAACATTGTAAGCACTATTTTTGTGCGTGCATCTAACTTATGGATAATTGAATTACCCGGGAAATACTGACCAATGGTGATATCTGTAATCATATAGCGCCGCCCCCCTTCTTAAGGGATTTTAAAACGGACGCCACAGCACCCTCAACTGTGTATGCTGTGTCACCGCTGACATAGCCTGCCTTTTTAAGATCAAGGAAAATTGATGTAATTTCGGGAATATCAAGTCCAAGCTCTGCCAGACGCTCACCTTGTGAATAAACCTGCTCGACGCTGCCTTCCATAGCAACACAGCCATCATTCATTACAACAACTCTTTGAGCAACTTCCGCAACATCATCCATATTATGTGAAACAAATATAACAGTACTGCCTGTTGACCTGTTATATTCTTTTATAAGCTCAAGAAGATTCTTCTTACCCATGGGGTCAAGACCTGCAGTAGGTTCATCAAGAATAAGAACACGGGGTTTCATTGAAATTACGCCTGCTATAGCAACGCGTCTTTTTTCACCGCCGGATAAATCAAAGGGTGATTTCTCAAGATAATCATCGGTTAAACCCACAAACCTTATCGCCTCACGGACACGTGTATCAATCTCATCCGCAGTGAGTTTCATATTAGTTGGTCCGAATGCAACATCCTTGTATACAGTTGATTCAAACAGCTGTTGCTCAGGATACTGAAAACAAAGACCGACACTAAAACGACATTGCCGCAAAGATTCCTTTGAAGAATATATGCTGGAATTATCTAAAAGAACATCACCTGAATCCGGCTTTAATAGTCCGTTAAGGTGTTGCAAAAGCGTACTTTTACCTGAACCGGTGTGACCGATAACAGCAACAATCTCACCCTCGTTGAAATCAAGAGAGACATCCTTAAGTGCGCCTTTTTCAAAAGGAGTACCCTTTGAATAGCCGAATATTAAGTTTTTCACCGAAAGAACGGACATTTTATTACCTCTTAAAACAATTTTTTGTATTCCTCTGTAAACTGCTGTGAAGTCAATGGTGTACCCCCGATATTAACTCCGTTTTTGCGCAGCTCATACGCAAGCTCCAAAGACTTGGGTACGGAAAGTCCCATAGACTTAAGCAGCTCTGTATTTTCAAACACCTGTGCAGGTGTACCGTCAAGGGCAACCTCGCCGTCATTCATAACAACAACCCTATCTGCCCTAACAGCCTCATCCATAAAATGAGTTACAAGAATCACAGAAATTCCCAACTCATTCTTCAATTTAAACAAAGCATCCATAACCTCTCGCCTGCCCTTGGGGTCAAGCATTGCAGTAGGCTCATCCAGAACGATACACTTGGTCTGCATTGCGATTATACCTGCAATTGCAACACGCTGTTTTTGTCCGCCAGATAATCTGTGGGGCTCGTGCCGTCTGTACGAGTACATATCCACAAGCTTTAAAGCCTCATCAACCCTTTTGCGAATCTCTTCACGGGGGATACCAAGGTTTTCGGGACCGAATGCAACATCGTCCTCAACAATGGTTGCTACAATCTGGTTATCGGGATTTTGGAAAACCATACCTACGTTCCGACGGATATTAACCTCGTTTTTTTCTTCAGAGGTGTCATAACCGAATGTATACACCTTACCCGAAGACGGGATATTAAGGGCATTTATCAGTTTTGCCATAGTAGATTTACCTGAGCCGTTGTGTCCTAAAACACAGGTAAACTGTCCCTCATAAAAATCAAGGTTAAGGTTACGCAACACCTCATCATTTTCTTCATCGTAAGTGAAGTTCACATTTTTAAATTCAATAATCTTATTCATATTACTTTGTCCATACAGCGGTTGAACCACAGGGTAACACAAGACCTGTCTGTGTTACGGGAAGTCCGATTTCATCAGCATAAGCTTTACCGCCAAATCTCTTTGAAACTGTTGTATTTAATATGTAGCTCATAACTGCCGGAGAAACGCCTGCAGTATATGAATTAATAAGCACAGCTAATGAATTATCTGCAAGAAGCTCCTTGCATTGGTCAACAAAACTGTAAATTTCATTTTCCAGTTTCCAGACCTCGCCACCGGGACCTCTACCGTATGAGGGCGGATCCATAATTATAATATCGTACTTGTTACCGCGCCTGATTTCACGGGCAACAAACTTCATACAATCATCTACAATCCAACGGACATTTCTGTCCGCAACGCCTGTTGAAACGGCATTTTCCTTTGCCCATTGAACCATACCCTTTGAAGCATCAACATGGACAACAGACGCCCCTTTATTAAGCGCGCTTATGGTTGCGGCGCCTGTGTATGCAAACAGATTCAAAACCTTTATATCATCTCTGCCGCTTTTTTCAATAATATCGCCAACCAAATCCCAGTTGCACGCCTGCTCTGTAAAAACACCCGTATGCTTAAAGCCCATAGGCTTAAGGTTAAACCTCAAATCCTTATAGCCAATCTGCCATACCTCGGGAATTTTTTTATAAAACTGCCAGGAGCCACCGCCCTGATTACTGCGGACATATCTGGCGTGGGCATTGCGCCACATAGGATTATCGCGCCTTGTGTTCCACAACGCCTGTGGGTCGGGCCTGATAAGAAAAATATCGCCCCAACGCTCAAGACGTTCTCCGTCGGAACAATCTATAAGCTCATAATCCTGCCAACAATCAGAAACACGCATTAAAGTAACCTCTCCTTAACTACCTCTGCAATTTCCTGTGCAAGAACAGAAATCTTGTCTTCATCCTTACCCTCAAGCATAACACGTACAAGAGGTTCCGTACCCGAAACACGCACAAGAACACGACCGTCATCCCCAAGCTCTTTTTCAGCAGCGGCAATAGCATTTTTAATCTCATTATCCCTAGGGAAGCGCGCTTTACCGAAGTCAGAAACTCTTACATTGACAAGAACCTGCGGGAATACCTGCATCTCCGATGCGAGTTCAGAAAGCTTTTTACCGGTTTCCTTCATTATACAAAGAAGCTTAAGTGCAGAGAGCTCGCCATCACCTGTGGTTGCATGCTCAAGAAAAATAATGTGACCGGATTGCTCGCCGCCGACGATATAATCATTTTCAAGCATATTTTCAAGAACATACCTGTCGCCTACCTTTGTCTTTTCGCAATGAATTCCGTTTTCCTCACAGAACTTGAAGAAGCCCATATTACTCATTACGGTAACAACGGCGGCATCATTTTTAAGCTTGTTTTTTGATTTCATATGCTTTGCAAAAATTGCAATAAGCTTATCACCGTCAACTACATTACCTTTTTCATCAACAGCCAGGAAGCGGTCCGCATCGCCGTCAAAAGCAAGACCGGCATCACATTGATTTCTGACAACAAAATCCTGTAACACCTCAAGATGGGTTGAACCGCAATTAGCGTTTATATTTGTGCCGTTGGGATGGGATGCCATAAAGAAACAATCATCACACAAACGCATAAAAAGCTCAGGTGCAGTTACGGAAGAAGCACCATTTGAGCAATCAACCGCAATTTTAAGTCCGTTAAAATTCTTTATGCCGTATTCCGCAAGATCATCCTCAGCAATCTCATTAAGATAATTGACATAGTCAAGCACAGCTGTCTTTGAACGGGTTATTCTGCCGACATCACCACCAACCTTGATGGGAGGAACCTGAGTTTTATCAAGTATTATACTTTCAATCTCTTCCTCAAGGGCATCGGGTAATTTATAACCATTACCCTGGAAAATTTTAATTCCGTTATATTCGCAAGGGTTATGTGATGCAGAAATCATAACTGCTGCATCATATTCGTATTTTTTTACAAGGTAAGCTACTGCAGGTGTTGGTATTTCACCAAGAAGCATAACATCTGCACCAACAGAACAAAGTCCTGCAGAAATTGCAGATTCCAACATCTGTGAAGACGCACGGGTATCCATACCTATAAGCACACGCGGTCTTTTTATAGAATGCTGTGTAAGAACCATAGCAGCAGCTCTGCCAATTTGCATAGCAAGCTCACAAGTAAGTTCAGAGTTAGCAACGCCTCTTGCGCCGTCTGTACCAAAAAGTCTGCCCATAACAATGCTCCTAACTGTAATTATAATTGTTAATACGAGTCAAAACTGCCTTGAACCGAATCCTCCGTAGCAGGATTAAAGCCAAGGTGCCTGTAACCTGCAGGTGTCACCTTTCTGCCACGTGGAGTTCGCATCAAAAAGCCTAACTGCATAAGATAAGGCTCATAAACATCTTCAATAGTAACTGCCTCTTCACCGATTAGTGCGGCAATTGTATCGAGGCCAACCGGACCGCCATTGTAGTTTTCTATCATTGCGCGCATAAGATTGCGGTCAACAAGATCAAGACCGAGCTCATCAATCTCCATACGCTCAAGCGCTTTCTGCGCAGCATCAACAGTAATAACGCCCTCAGCCATAACCTGAGCATAGTCCCTGGCACGTTTGAGAAGCCTGTTTGCTATACGTGGTGTTCCCCGTGAACGGGAGGCAATCTCCAACGCACCGTCTTTTTCGGCCTCAATATTTAAAATGCCCGCACTACGCTGAACTATTCTGGCAAGCTCCTCGGGCGAATAAAGCTCAAGTCTGAGAATAACACCGAACCTGTCGCGCAATGGTGCAGAAAGCTGACCTGCACGTGTGGTTGCGCCGATAAGTGTAAAACGCTTCAAATCAAGCCTGATTGAACGAGCCGAAGGACCTTTGCCTATAATAATATCAAGTGCAAAATCCTCCATAGCAGGATAAAGAACCTCTTCTATACTCCTTGAAAGACGATGAATTTCATCAATAAATAAAATATCACCGTCATTAAGACTTGTTAAAAGAGCTGCAAGGTCGCCGGGCTTTTCAATGGCTGGACCTGAGGTAACTCTGATCTGAACACCCATTTCATTAGCAACAATACCGGCGAGGGTAGTTTTACCGAGACCTGGAGGTCCGTAAAGCAACACATGGTCAAGGGACTCATGACGTTTCTTTGCTGCTTCAATATATATTTTTAAGTTTTCTTTAACCTTTTCCTGCCCTACATATTCGTCGAGGGCGTGGGGACGCAATGAGGTTTCTATCTCGTTATCGTCGGATATATACTCCGGCGCAATAACACGTTCCTCATCTGCAATGAAAAAATCATTCATAATTTATCTCCTCAAAAACGAAGGGTCATATTTTTAAGCGCACCTTTAATAAGCTCTTCTACACTAAGATTTGGTGAAAGCTTGCTTACTGCAACAGATGCCTCGGTCTGGGAATAGCCCAAGGCTGTGAGGGCGGCAATCGCCTCGGCCGTATTGGACATATTGTTTGCGACACTTACCGCACCGGAAACAGAACTGCTTTCCTCAGAAATAAAGCTAACGCTTGAAATCTTATCTTTAAGCTCCATAATTACCCTCTGTGCAAGCTTGGGACCAACACCGTTGGCAGCAGTAATTGCCTTTGAATCACCTGATGCTACTGCAACAGCAAACGAATCAGGGGTAAGCTCTGACAATATTGCTAAAGCCGCCTTGGGACCGACACCCGAAACACTTATGAGAAGCTTAAATGCCTCCAGCTCCTCTTCAGTTGCAAAGCCGAATAAATCAAGCGCATCCTCACGGACATTAAGGTGGGTGAAAACAGTAACATCACCCGGCTTGCCCGAAAGTCCCGACAAGGTGGTGCGTGTGGTAAAGCACTTGAACCCCACACCGCCACAGGATATGACAACGGTTTGTTCGGTTTTATGTATCAGCTTACCTGTAAGACTGTAAAACAAAATTAACTCCTCCCATCAAGACCGAGTATAAGTGACCCGCTTGAATGGCCGTGGCATATTGCAAGTGCCAACGCATCTGCCGCATCGTCGGGCTTGGGTATTTTATCAAGATGCAAAAACATCTTGGTCATTTCCTGAACCTGTGTTTTTTCTGCTCTGCCATAGCCGACTATACTTTGTTTAACCTGCAACGGAGTATACTCAAAAAGCGGTATCCCTGCATTTTCAACCGCAAGAACAATAACTCCCCTTGCCTGTGCAACATCAATAGCCGTCTTCTGGTTGGTGTTGAAATAGAGTCTTTCGATACTGACAGCATCCGGCTTGAATTTACACAAAAGCTCGGTAATACCGTCATAAATCTGCTTAAGACGTTGGTTAAACGGGGTGTCCTTATCGGTAGTTACGGCACCGTATCCCATAAGAGAAAAATTGTTGCGTTCATACCTGACAACACCGCACCCGACTATTGCATAACCCGGGTCTATACCGAAAATAACCACTCACTCACCACCACAAAAAACACTAACACATTTTCAAGATATTATACCATACAACTATATGAAATATCAACCATTTATAATGTAATTTTTCTATGAACGAATTGTATATTTATTTAATTATATATTATTGATTTTCTCAGGCGCAACTGATATAATATCTCCGACAGTTTATGTTATAAGGAGTCAGCTTTAAATGAAGTCAAGCAACAAAAACAATCGCATACTTGCCATTGCCGCATATCTTATAATTTTTGCAATTATTATTGTTACCATTGCTTCTGTTGCAGAAAAGAAAAAGGAAAGCGGAACTGATACATCCGTGCAGAATTACAAGACAGAAGAAATGATTTCCGAGGCTGAAACTACAAAAGCTGTTACAGAATAATATTTTTTCTTTCAACACACTATCGCTAATAAAACAAGGCGGAATTTTTATGTATATCTGTAACGATTGTCCGCGAAAATGTAATATCACAAGAAAAGCTCTTGCCGACAAAGGTAAGGGCTTTTGCAATATGGGTGAAAATCCTGTTATTGCACGAGCAGACCTGCACTTCTGGGAGGAACCGCCTATCAGCGGAGAAAACGGCAGCGGTACAGTTTTTTTCAGCGGATGTAACCTTCAATGTGTTTACTGCCAGAACGAGAAAATAAGCCGCGGAAAATTCGGTAAGGAAATAACAACAGAAGAACTGAAGGAAATATACCGTACACTAACAGAAAAAGGTGCACACAATATAAATCTTGTTACCCCTACCCATTTTACAAACGCAATTATAAAGAGTCTGGAAGACCCGTTGGATGTGCCTGTTGTTTACAATTGCGGCGGATATGAAAGCATCGACACCCTGAAAAAGCTTGACGGTAAAATACAAATATACATTCCTGACCTTAAATATGCCGACGATAATATAGCAAAAAAATACTCAAATGCGCCAAACTATTTTGAAACTGCACAAAAAGCAATACTTGAGATGTACAGACAAACCGGTGATTACGTTTTGGATGAAAACGGCATAATGAAGAAAGGTGTTATTCTAAGACACCTTATATTGCCGAACCACCTTGATAACACAAAAAGAGTTATTGATTGGGTCAAAAATAATTTCAGAGCCGGACAGATTATGTTCAGTCTTATGAGTCAGTTCACCCCGTTGCCCTCCTGTAATGAACCGTTACTCAATCGCAGATTAACACAGGAAGAGTATAATGAAATAGAAGAATACCTGTTTGATTCGGGAATTGAAGATGGTTTTATGCAGGAGCTATCCTCTGCCAAGGAAGAATACATTCCCCCATTCAATATAGGCGCAAAATTATAAAATATGTAACCGAAAGCCATAATGCTCATAATATAATATTGAAGTTTTGTACAGACAAATCTTCAATAATATATCAGGAGGAAGAATTATGGCTGAAAAATTTTCAGGCAATGACCTTCACCGTGTCAAAGAGGCAATATGCGTTGACACCAACAGAGTTTATGACTCGTGTGCTGACAAGGACTGTATTACAGATTTGCGTGTTTATCTGACAGATTGCGGTCAACAGGTGCTTGACTCCGCAACAAGCGTGCGCCCTCGTTCAGCACAAATACTTAACTGTCTTGTGGAAGTTGAAAAGGTTCCTTTCAACAAAGGCTGCTACTCCGTAGACCTTACCTTCTTTATCAAAGTTACACTTGATGCTCTCACCTGCCCCACAGCACCCTGCCAGACCCTGGAAGGACTTGTTACCTTCGGAAAAAAATGTATACTTTACGGCAGCGACGGTAATGTGAAAATATTTACATCCAACACAGTTTTAGACGGTTGTGACGAAAATATGCCCATAAGCAACACTAACCCAAAGGCAAAGGTACAATGCGTTGAACCCATTGTGCTGAGTGCAGATATCTGCAGAGTATGTGACTGCTGCAATACCTTAGGTGAATGTTGCGAAAGCATACCCTCAAATATATGCAGATGCTTTGAGGGTAGATTCGGTAGCTGTTGCGAGAAGGCTGTTAAGGTTACCCTCGGCATTTTCACAATCATACAGCTTGAACGTGATGTTCAGATGCTCATACCTGCATACGATTTCTGTATACCCACCAAGGAATGTAGCTGCAATACAGAAGACCCCTGCGATGCATTCAAAAGAATCAATTTCCCTGTTGATGAGTTTTTCCCGCCCAACCTTAAAAACGATGACTGCGGTACCCAATTTGATATTTGTGGTGACTGCGGTTGCAAAAAGTAAATATACATCTGAAAAAGTCGGAGTTAGAACATCTAACCCCGACTTTTATTATCCTTCATAAACAATATTTTCCTGAATCATTTTGTCAACATTTGTGCTGTCATACCATTGACCTGCAATATCAACTTTGGATTTTACATCCTTGCCCTCTATTGCAAAAACACATTGCTCTACTGCATTGTAGCCGATATTGTAAGAGTCCTGAGCAACTGAGCCAACAAGCTTTGTCTTTGAATTTTCACTCTTCATCCATTGAATCTGCTTTGTTCCTGCATCGAAGCCGGAGAAAACAATATTGTCATACTTACCTTCATTTGCGGCAATTGCATCGCTGACTTGTTTTACAACACCTTCGTTTGACATAAACACAGCTTTCGCCTTCTTTTCAACAAGTGCATTGAGTGCGTCAATATAAGCGTTATTTGAATCACCCGGCTTTACTTCTTTTTCAATTTTATATTTACCCTTTGTTGATTCATCCGCGTCCGCAAGCTGTGTGAATTTTTCCATAAAACCATTGGCTCTGTCTATGCCTGTCTGAGTTTCATCGTGCTGAATAACACCTACAACATAGGGCTCTTTTGATGCTTTTATTTTATCCTTTATTCCTTCAAAAAAGCGTTCTGCCGCCAATGCTGCCGCATTGTAATTAGATGTGGCTACTGTTGATACAATAGGATTTTTATTTTGTGAATCAAGTGTTTTAATATCGGCTTCCCACACACCGCTGTCGAACTGAACAACAGGTATTTTTTTATCATAGGCTTGTGTGAGCATATCTGCAAAGCCTTCACCGATAGTAGCTATTACAAGACCTGAAATGTTGTTTGAAAGAGCAGTCTGCACCATCTCCTTCTGACTGGGTAAGTCGGAAGAGCTTTCAGATGAAGGACCTCGGAAAGTGAGGGAATAACCGTATTTTTTGGCAGCATCCTCAGCACCTGATTTAACAGCCTGCCAAAAGGCGTGGGATTCACCCTTAGCTACAACGGCAATAGTTTTGTTGCCGGCTGTATTATTGTTTTGATTAACATCACCGCTTAAGGTAGATGCTGTGTTATTCTGTTCATTACCGCCACAGGCTGTAAATGCGCTAATAATGATAACTACAGCGACTAACAATGACAAAAATCTTTTAATTTTCATAAAGAACCTCCTATTTCTTTTTCTTTTTATTTTTTAATATATCAATAAGAACAGAAATCACTACAATTACACCTGTAAGAACATAGGTAACGTAGGTTGAGTTCACATTGAGATTATATTTGGCGAGCACAAAGTTGAGACCTGACCTTATTACAACAAGCATTGCAGCACCTATAACAGAACCGCCTACAGATGCAACACCGCCTGCAGCAGATGTTCCACCGATATATACGCCTGCAATAGCATCAAGCTCCATACCGTTACCTGTTGC
>JAZULH010000047.1:0-23631 GCA_045602985.1 Acutalibacteraceae bacterium
TAAAAGAACCGCTGGCTGAAATTGTAAAGACAACCTCCTGAGTTTCGTTTGATGTAACAAGGTACTCAACTGATGTAACCTCAAGACCGAAGTTTTTACATTTATCAACAACATTTTCCTGGAGAATATACACATCACCCAAAGAGTCGGGCAAAATACCCTTGCACTCTTCAAGCTGCTTTTCTGCTGCTTCACTCTTGGCTTTAAGCTCCTCGAGAAGCGCATATTCTTTTACATTTTCTTCATAAAGTGCACGTGCATCAACAATTTCAGCCTTTGTTTTGTTGATATCCATAACAAAGAACACAAGTGCTGTAATACACAAGCCAATCAAAAGTACCATTAAAACCGCAACAAAATAAGGTGAGGATGTAATGTCTTTTAATTCAATATTTTTATTTTTCATAAAAGAAATCCTCCTTCTTATTCTACTGCTAATTCATCTGCTGCAGAAGTAGCTTCGGTTGATTCTGCCTCTGTAACTACTACGGCTGCGCCACCGCTACACGTGATGCTGATTGAGAACTGTGCCTCTGTCTTGTCATTTGCGTATGATATTGTATACGCTGTACAAGTTGCAGATTCAACACCTTCAATACCCTGAAGCTTTTCAAGATACTCATTGAAGCTCTGTCGTGACTGGCAGGTACCTGTCAAAACACAAACTCGTGATGTCTTCCAATCTGTGCACTCAATAGATGTTACGGTTACGTCTGTATGACTTACATTGCTTATTAATGCAATGAAATTGTAAAGTGAAGGTTCATCAACCTGAATATCCTTAATAAGCTGTACCTTTTTCTGCAGGGTATCGCTTATTTCACGATATTTCTGAAGTCCCTGTACCTTTTGTTCATACTCAGCATTCATTGCCTTTACTTCTGCCAATTCCTTATCGGCAACAAGCCTACCGCCGAGCACAATAACAATAAGCGAAAGCATCATTACAAGGGCAACAAGCGCAATAACCTTAACCTTTTCGGCTTTCTTTTTACCGTTTATACGCTTCCTGTTTCTCTCAGGAAGCAAGCTAACTCTATACTTCACGCTTATCCCTCCAATGCAACCTTTGCAAGGCTGATACAGCCTGCATAGTTTTTAGGTGAAAATGCACCTGACATATACTCGCTATAAAAATTGGGTATGGTAAGCGGAACATAGCTCTTTTCCGCAAGTGCCTGTGCCATACGTTCCTCAAGAACAGTAGTTGCAGAGAACAAAACAGAATCAATAAGCTGATTTGTCTGCATCTGGTAGTAGTTCATTGAAGAAGAAAGCTCTGAGTACAAAAGATCTGTGATTGTTTCAAGCTCCAAGGTTGTAATCTCATCGCCGTTGTTAAATGCCTTCTTAACTTCAATTGAGGCACGGTCGGGAATATTAATGGAACGAACCATCTTAATATCACCGTCAGACACAGCAACAAAGTTAAGTACATCGTCTGTAAGCTTAAGGAATGCAAAGGTTGATTCCTGAGGTGCTTCTTTGATAGCAACACGAGTCCATGCAAGGAATGAACTGTCGATATCAACAACCTCCAGCTTTGCACTTTCAAAATTAGCCAGAAGATTCTGGAGCATTGTATTTCTTGCACCGACAAGCAGAACATTGAGTGCAGGCTGGTCATCATCATCAACCGTTTCGTCAATAACAACGAAGTCAAGACCCAGCTCGCTTATGGGAACAGGAATAAAGTCCTGTGCCTGCATTGAAATAACGCCCCTGAGCTTATCCTGGGGAACCTTGGGGAAGGTCGCATAACGCATAATAACATTTTCGTTATTTACACCCACTACAATAGGGGATGTTCCTTTTATGCCGGATTGTTTGAACAAATCGTCAAGTGCCGCTGTAAATATGGGGGCATCAGTAACTATACCCTCAGAGATAACGCCCTCTTTGAGTGTAACTGAACCATAACCCGAAACGCGGTACGAGCCGTCAGAATTTTTAGTGAGCTCTACAGCTCTGATTTCATGTGAATCGTATTCAATGCCGACAGCACTGTTTACTTTTGCCATTTATATCATTCTCCCTTGCAAAAGAATATGGTTTTCGTTTGAAATTTTTTAACCCTGGTAGGATGTTGTAGCCTGGAAAACAGGAAGATAAAGTGCAATGATAAGGAAACCTACGATTGAACCAAGCAAAACAAGCATAATCGGTTCAAGTACCGAGCCCAGGTTTTTAGCCAAGGCATCAACATCTTCTTCGTAGAACTCGGCAACCTTGTCAAGCATAGTGGGAAGCGAACCTGCCTCCTCACCGATAGCAATCATACTGATAACCATTGGCGGGAACAACTTGCATTTATCAAGTGCTTCGTGGATGGTAGTACCGTTTTCAACATCCTCAATTGCATCAAAAACAGCCTTTTCAATAAGCTTGGAGCCTGAGGTAGGACCTGCAGTTTCCAAAGCCTTAACTGCTGTAACACCGCCGGCAACAAGTGTTGCAAAAATACGGCAGAAACGTGCAAAAATAGTCTTTGAAATAAGCTCACCAACAATAGGTGCATTCATTTTGTGGTTTTCCCAGATTTTTTGCACAGGTGGTGATTTTATAAGCTGAATCAACAGCAAAATGCCGATGATAATTGCAGGGAAAACTATAAACCATTTTGTCCTGAGTAATCCTGATAAATTATAAATAAAGATAGTAATAATGCTAAGGTCTGTAGCACCCTCTGTCATACCCTGGAAGGTGGGTACCATGAAGATAAGCATAAATATAACTATGACAATCGCAAGCATACCAACCATTTTGGGGTATGATGTTGCAGATTTAATAGAGTCCTTAAGCTGTTTATCCTTATGCAACTGGTTGGACATAGCCAGGAGTGTTTTATCAAGCATACCGCCCATTTCACCTGCGGCAATCATTGAACAAAACAAGTCAGAGAAAATAGGCTTTTGTGCCGTGAATGCTTCTGAAAGGTCGGAACCGCCTTCAACATCCTGTGCAACCTCTTTAATGGCATTTGCCAAAGTAGGGTTTGTGGTTTGGTTAACGAGTGTTGACATAGCCTGTGTTACGGGAATACCTGCACCAATCATGGCAGCGAGCTGACGCGCAAACATAGACATATCGGCAAGTGTAACCTTTTTACCGCCCTTTTTCCTTGTCTTTGCTTTATTCTCGGTAAGTGTTGTAACAACAACACCTGCCTCACGTAATTTTTCATAAGCCTCCGAGGTGTTATTTGCAACAACCTTACCTGTTATGGACTGTCCCTGTCGGTTTAAGGCTTCATAGGTAAATTCCAAGAGTGTGCCCCCTTATGAATCATATATATAATAGGTATAGTAATTTTATTAAATAAATTAATTAATACATCTGCATCTGACGGAGTATTTCTGCTCTTTCAACGCAGTTTTCAAGTACGGACTCGCGGGAAATTTTCTGCTCACGCATAAGCTTGAGCAATGCCTGGTCCATTGTCTGCATACCTTCCTTTTGTGCGGTCTGCATTGTGGAGTAAATCTGATGGTCCTTACCCTCACGAATCATATTACGTATTGCAGGGGTATCAACCATATATTCAACCGCTGAAACTCGACCACCGCCAAGCCTGGGAAGAAGCTGCTGTGAAATAACAGCTCTGAGTGTATTTGAAAGCTGGCTACGTATCTGATTCTGCTGTTCACTGGGGAATGAGTCAATAATACGTGCAATGGTAAGCGGCGCTGTCTGTGTATGAAGTGTTGAGAGCACCAAGTGACCTGTTTCAGCCGCTGTAAGTGCAATACTGATACTTTCGGGGTCACGCATCTCACCAATCATAATAACGTCAGGGTCATGACGAAGAACTGTTCTCAAAGCGTTGTTAAAGCTGAGTGTGTCACCGCCCAATTCACGCTGTCTTACGATTGAACGCTTGTGTGAATGGAGGAACTCAATTGGGTCCTCGATAGTAACCATATTGTATTCAAAGTTTGAGTTCATGTGGTTAATCATAGCCGCAAGGGTTGTTGATTTACCCGAACCTGTAGGACCTGTAACAAGAATAAGACCACGGGGAAGTGTGCAAAGACGTCTGACGTCTGCAGGAAGTCCCAGCTTATCAAGTGTAGGCACCTCAAAGGGAATTGCCCTGAAAACCGCAGCCAATGTACCGCGCTGGATAATTACGTTACCTCTGAAACGAGCACATTGGGGTACGGAGTACGCAAGGTCAAGCTCGAGATTTTCCTGAAGGTCGCGCTTGTTTTTTTCAGACATGATAGGTGTGAGCATATTTTCAACATCAGCAGGCTTCATGGGGGGATAATCCTGCTTAACAATGTCGCCGTCAATTCTGATACACGGTGGCATACCCACAACTATATGAAGGTCAGAGCCCTTCTTTTCAACCGTGAGCCTGAGCAATTGCTCAAGGTTCACGGGATATTCACTTGGTTGATTCAAAAAATCCACAATAACTCAACTCCAAAAGTTACTTATGCAATCTTATTCCACATTTCTGTGATAAGGTCAATATTTTCGGGTGATTCGAGAACATAGAGGATATACTTAACACCATCATCTGAAGGATCAAGGTCACCGGAAATCTCGAAGCATGCAACAGAAATTGCGGGGTTGTTAATAAGCTTAACAACAAGCTCTTCCTTAGCAGCAAGAACTGAAAGCTCTGCAGCATTTGTGATTGTAGCGATGGGATAGTACATATCGCCAAGGTTATTATCAAGTGAAGCGATAATCTCTTTAACCTCTTCAACCTTATTTGATGAGCAGTAAACCATAATTGATTTTGTAAGCTGAGGATATGAACCGAAGTAGAATTCAACACCATCAAGATCTACAAAACCGATTTTGCTCTGGAGCTCTGATGCCACGATGTTCTTGAGTTCGTATGTAAAGAATGTCTTTGCAGTATTGTTATCGGGAGTGTCATTCTCCTTGATTCTTGCAACTGCATCGCTAACTTCCTCAACAGGACCGCGAACCCAAACTCTCTTCTCGTAAAGGTCAAGACCAAGAATTTCAACATCATAACCGAATGTAGTAACGATAGACTCTGCAGCACTCTTGTCAATGTACTGAAGGTCAACCTTAACAAGTGATGTTTCGCCGTCGGTGATTTCAACCTGGCTTGAACCGCCTTCGCCTGTACCGTCACCCTCTGTTTCTTCAGTGGGAGCGTTTACATCCTTATAGTCAACAAGCTTTTTAATGTTGATGATGTCCTGGTATGCATCGCCGGAAGCGTATACATAAAGTGTCATGGGATGTGACTCTGTTGTAACACCCTTATGAAGGCCCAATGAGGAAAGCAATGAGCTGAATTCCTGCGCTGTGATGTGTTCAAGCTCAATAGCGCTGAGTGATGAGCTGATGTTTGCACTGCCCACAGTAAGGTTTGTCTTTGTATCAAGGGTCTTGATAAGCTCGCAAATCTTAGCAAGCTCCATGGGGTAACCGCTTACCCAGAACTCTCTGATATTTTCGTCAATCTTAACCATCTTAGGGGAAATACCCAATGCGGAAAGCTGTGATGTAAGAGTTTCTATTGATATGTATTTAAGACGGAAGTTTGTGAGAACCTTGTTATCGATGAAGCTTGAGTTAAGAGTTTCAGCAGTACCGACATAGATAAGGTTATCGTTCTTGATGTAAGTCATATCAACCATACGAAGAACATAGTCGATAGCTGTAAGGGGTGTTACATTATCTAATGCAATTGCAGGTACAGTAACTGCAGAACCCTTGTAAATCATTGTGTAGCCTGTGTGTGCAAGTATAGCCTCAAGAACACCCACAAGGTCCGAATCCTTCTGGAAGTCAATTGAAATGGTGCTTGATGAACCAAATACTGTTGTAGAGTCATCTTCAACAGATGTTGCTCCCGGAATAAGGAGTCTTTGGCCTTCATAAAGCTTTGCAGATGCTGAAATACCATTTGCATCCACAATGTCGGATACTGTTACGCCGTAAACAGCCGAGATTGATGCAAGGCTGTCACCAGACTTAACAACATAAGTACCCATACCACCTTCTGAGCCTGATGCTGCAAGCGGCAAAATTGTGCTTGTGAGCAATACGAGAGCCAGGGCAAATATGCCTATTGACCTCATTTTACGGTTTTTTGTTTTCATTGGAAAATCCCCCTAATATATGTAAATTAACATAAATTACTAAATTATCTATTTTGCTTCAATTTTCTTTGTAATTTCGCCTGCTTTGAACACTACATAATCATCTGTAAGCTCTACAAGCTCCCACTTAGAGTCACCCACAGTCTCACCAAGGGAAAGAATGAGTGTATCTTTTTGTGTACCTATCTGAACAAGTGCTGTTTTAAGACCACTGCTGCCCTTTACACAACCCTTGTAAGAAGCCGTGGCAAGGATATCCTCCGAAAGCGGATCCTCCTCAATCAGCTTAACAATAGCTTTGTCATTGATTATGTCGTTTCCCGGTATAACCTGAACCTGCTCTGTTGCAAGTGAATCATCCGAGCCGGTGTTTGTATCATCAAGTATGACACCGTCACCAAATATCACAAACAGGAATATTGCACACAATATTATGAACAATACAACCGGAATGAGTATCTTCATAAAAGGGTTCTTATCGAAGAATTCCATAACCTTAAGGGTTATGTCAACCTTAGGTGCACCACCCGCATCCTTATTATCTTTTTTTGTGAGCTTTGGTAATTCAAGAGCCATATAATAACCTCCAAGTTATCTTAACTGAATTTTGTGTTAAAACCAGTGGATTTTTTATTTAAAAAACCTGAATTTTTCCTCAAAAGGGCGCAATGACCCAATTAGAGTATTAGACATTATTACTATACTATAATACTGAAAAATAATCAATACTTTTTCAAATTTATGTCGAAAAAATCGAGAGAAAAAATAAGGCGAATTTCGGCAAATTAAACAAAAAAAATCAACCCCGAAATGTGTTCATCATTTCGGGGTTGGATGTATAAAGTAATTTTATTTTCTCTTTTTGTGATGGTGACTGCCGTAATAGTAGGATGAACCGTAATATCCGCCGTAACGGTTGGAGAAATAACCGCCGGATTTTTCGGCTGCAACCTTAAGTGTACCTGTACCTGCACGGTTGTAGATACAGCCCATAACATCTGCCTTTGTTGTCATAATATCACTGAGTGCGTACTCAATCTGAGGTATTGCAACGCGTTCCTCTGCAGTAACAAAGATGATTGTGTCTGTATAGTTTGCAACAATAGCTGCGTCAGCAACAACACCTGCAGGAGGACAGTCAATGATAACATAGTCAAACTCTCTCTTAGCCTGCTCAACAATTTTTGCCATCTGGTCAGATGCCAATGTCTCGGAGGGATCCGCAACAGCAGCAGAGCAAACAAGCAGATAGAGGTTGTATTTTTCAATGTACTTAACAGATTCCTCAAATGTTTTGTTACCGTTAACGATATCGTAAATACCCTTTTCGCCTTCAATTGCAATACCAAGTGTTTTGCACACAGCAGGCTTTCTGAGGTCAGCGTCTATAAGGAGAACGGACTTGCCGCTCTTTGCAAGTGAAAGTGCAATATTTGCAGAACAAGTGGTCTTACCTTCACTTTCAGTAGAGCTTGTAATTGAGAAAACGGAGAAGCCTTTTTTAAGTTTTGCGTTTTCAAGCTTTGTTCTGATAAGCTTAAATGTTTCAATAAACGGCAAGCCAACATTTCTGTCGGTAATGAGCAGTCTTGTACGGTCGCCCTTTTTGTTTTTGTTTTTTATATCAGAAACTGTAGCAATAATGTTAATATTGAACTTATTTTTGATATCCTCGGTTGAAAGAAGCTTGTTCTGAATTCTTGCTCTGATAAGAATTACAAGAACTGCAAGTGCAGCACCGAGAAGGAAGCCTGCTGCAGTATAAATAAGTGCAGAAGAGTCAGCTGCAAGCTTAGCCTGAGTAGCACTGTCCGCAACGCTGATGTTAGCTGTGGGGAAAGCATCTGCCACAATGTCGTGGTAAACACTCTGAATAGTTGTTGCAACAACATAAGTCAATGCTTTATCAGGTGATTTTACGGTGATTCTTACAAGTGTTGAATCTGCCACAAGTTCAACATCAAGCATATTCTGGAGCTGGTCCTTTGTGAGCTCCTCGCCAGTCTGTGCCTTAACGGTCTCAATTACCTTTGTGGCAAAGTCGTTACCGCTTTCAAGAATAATTTTAAAGTTATTAGCAATGGTTGCAGAAGCCTGCGCGTCACTGGCAGACACAACCTGGCTTGCCTGACCGTCAATATCGCTATCCTTGTTAGATACGTTGAAAATGATGCCGGAAGTGTAGCTCTCGCTGTATGTGATTTTGGCAATGCCGAAACCTGCTACAGAAAATGCAAGAATAAAAATCAACACAAGCCACCACTTGGCAAGTACTATACGGATGAACTTAAAGATAGGCTCAAGACCTAAGCTTTCATCCTGTGTTTTTTTCTCTTCGTAAGCCATGGTTATTCCCCTTTATTAATTCATATATAAAATATAATACCACAACTGTTTCTTAACTACAATACTTTTTTTGAAAATTTAATTTCAAAGTCCGTTGTTCTTAAGAAACTCAAGATGTGATTTTATTTCATCACCGGTTGCAGAAACAACATTTTTTGCTTCCTTAGCAAAGCTTTCTTTACCGAAAACAGCGCTCAGAATACGCACCAACCACATAATCGGTAACAGAAAAGGAGCCTTTTTCAAAATCGGGTAGCGTGCACCCATCGTTTTAAGGGGCGGGAACATACGCCTGAAAAAGTAAGATGATTTTTTATCATCATACTCTCCCCTGCCCACACCGCTCATATATGTGTTCACCTGGGTTCCGTACACACCGCTCAAAAAGATATACTGAGCCATTTGTTTCGTTGAGGATGTATATTCTTTATCACCGAACCAGCAATTGCAAAGCTCGTCCATCCGTTCATTAAATATATCAAGCCCGGTCGCTCTGAGACCTTCTGCCAGAAGTGTGGTATCGCACAACGGCTTAAGTCCGTTTTTCAGATGAAAATGGTCAACAATACTCCTGATTCCCGTACCGCCAGTCTGGAAATGGTGTGCTGTATGGGAGAGTACATACACATAAAAATCCTCCTTAGCCATATTCATGGCTGAGCTCTCCCCATTACCCTCAAGGCGTGAAAATGCACCTTTGTAATACTCATAACCCTTGTCATAATCGTACTTAAGCTCTTTGTGAAGGTCTATATTTAAAAACGGTTTTTTTGACAAGGCAATATCCTTGTCACTTTCAACTGATATAACCTCGTAGCCTCTGTCAAGCATAAGGCTGCGTGCCTGCTCAAACCTTGACGGTTCAATATAAATATCCATATCAAGCATAAACCGCAGCTCAGGCTCCGGGTAGTAACGCGACACTTTCGTGCCCTTCAAAAAGCAATGCTTTATACCATTAGCGGTAAACATTCGGGTAAGAGCATACATTTCCTTTTCCTGCGCGGTGTGACGGGCAGCGCAACGAAAAAGTTGTTTCTGAAAAAGCTGCTTGATTTCGGGATCGGCACCATCACATTTTACTACCCTGTCAGCCACAAGTGACGTAACCTTGTGCATCTCGCAGAACTTGTAAAGTCGCCCGAAATCCAAATTATCGGGAAACGAATAATCGCATCCCGTATATTGACTCCTGAGGATGCCTATAACAACCTCGCCGTACTGTATTATTAAATTAACATTTTCATTTCTTTCCATGTCTGACACCATAAAACCAATGCCTGAAACGGCGTACCGGATAACGCCTGCGGACATTTTTAACATATTTGTTTTTATGCCTGATATAATCGGGGTCATTTATATCAACAAGCTTACCGTCAATGCACATTGATGTAACAACACCGATTATATGTTCATCTGTAATACCATACTCCAGCAAAAACTGATTGTCGCCCGACAAGGTATACCCCTTTACACTCTTATCTACAATTCTGTGCAGAACAAATGCACCATCATCGCGGCGATAAAGAGGTATATCGCCTACCTCAAGGGGCAAAACAGGCTTTTCAATAAATACGAAATCCCGCCCCTGTACAAGAAGCGGATTCATACTTGTGCCCGTAATGGGTATTTTGAACTTTTGATTTCTTTCAAACGCCTCTTCAATAAACGGAAGAAGTGTCGCCATATTAACTTTGTTCATAATCAGGAATTAGGATCTATGAATTAGGAATTAACGGGCTTGAAGCCAACACTGTATTCATAATTCATAAATCCTGCTTATACCTCACAAATTCAGAATATCGAAAAGTCTTACATACCGGTACCACAGGCACAGGTACGTGAAGCTTCACATCACTCTACTATTTTATAGCCTTTAAGCTTATCAATAAAAGCTGTCAAATCGTTGCGCAGAACATCCTCCGGAGCATCGTACTCTGCCTTAAGCTGAGCAACAACACCCTCGAAATCCATACCTTTTTCAAGGCATTTCCATATTGTTTCAGCAGGGCCGTTAAGGGTTATCATACCCCTGATGTCATTTACGGCATCGCCAACAGGAACTACAACAGCAGTACCTGCAACTGTTTTTAAAATATAATTTTCACTAAGTTTCATACAAACACCTATACTTATTTTTCGTTACATTTGTCGCAGGAGCACAAAACGGTGCCATCCTCAAAAATGTAGTAATGGAATTCATCGTCTGATTTTGCAAAGGGACAAACGGGAATTTCTTCATTTGCCAGATACATATAAAACTTGTTATCCTTCAGACGCTCCTTTTTAAGGTAGTAGCCCCTTTCACAGCCTAAAGAATACTTTTCTGTGTCAAATTCATTATAATTACCGTACGCGTCTATAAAATCTCCGCCCTGACTGTTCCAGGCGTTCTGGTCAAAATAGCCGCCGCGGATATCCCCTATGGTAAACGCAATTTTACCCGGTATGCCCTGGTCATAAATAAGAACAAAGCAATCCTTGCCGACATATTCATCGTCCCCATTACCTGTTTTACCGTCCCCCGGATATATTTCTTTATGGTCAGATTGAATCTTTTCAAACAGGACCTTTTCCTGGGTATTGCCGTTATCAACCATACCGGTCATTACCTCTTTAAATGCGGTGGAAACAATTTCCCTTTGGTTGTTACAGTCTTTTTTTGCCTGTGCTTCATAGCCTGCGTGTAATACAGGGACACCAACTGCAACAAGTATACCCAGAACAGTAACAACAATCATAACCTCAACAAAGCTGAAGCCTTTTTTTGAAAGCAAAAAACTATATAACATATACCTTCACCTCTTCACTATATATCTTACCACACAAACAAATCAAAAGCAACTTTATATTTTAATAAAATAAAGAAAAAGGGACTGCAATTTTTGCAATCCCTCAATTACCATTTAAGATTATGAACCGTGAACTTCCTGAGAACCGTCCTTATCACAGATGGTGGAAATTTTATAACCGTCATCCTCGCTGTTAATATTGGAGTTCTCAATAGTAACAACAATTGTATTATTCTTGTAAGGACAGATTGGCGGTTTCTGGAAAAGTGTATATAATGTTTCCGGGCTGAGTGTAGCACCCTGGCTTGCAGACCATGTGCCAAAGTCAGCCTCGCCATTTGTTGTAAGTGTATAAACATCGCCTGCTTTTAAAATAATAGTTCCTGCCATTTCCGCATTGTTGAGCTGGGACTGAATTTCGCGCTGGTTACCGATACATGTTTTTTTGCGGCTGTTGGACGTTACTGCAGAATAAATGGGAACAGCAACTGCAACAAGAATAGCCATAATAACAACTACAATCATAAGCTCAACAAGTGTAAAACCTTTTTTTGACTTAATAAACTTAAACATAATTAATATTCCTCACAATCATTGTAGGGGTTACGTTTTTTTCCCGAAACGATTGTAGCACACTTAACATAATTTGTAAATAGCATTTTTTAAAATTTATAAAGGAAAAGTCCCCGGAAAACCGGGGACCCTTATTATGTGTGTTTTAATTATGAACCGTGAGACTCTGAAGCGCCAGCACATGCTGTTGCATACTTGAAGCCATCATCCTCGCCGCCGATACCTGATGCAGAAACAGTAACTGTAATTGTGTTACCTGTTACGGGGCAATAAGGAACCTTCTGGAAGAGTGACTGAAGCTTTGCTTCAGAAGCTTTTGCTGTACCTGTAGCTGTAGTTGTAACTGCCCATGTACCGCCATCAGCAGATGTCTTGTTCTCTGAAGATGTAGATGTAAGAACATAGCTGTCACCAGCTGCAACTTCGATTGTACCGCTCATCTGAGCATTGTTAAGCTGAGACTGGATTTCTCTCTGGTTAGCAAGGCAAGTTTTCTTTCTTGCGTTAGCTGTAACTGCTGAGTAAATCGGAACAGCAACTGCTACAAGGATAGCCATGATAACAACAACGATCATCAATTCAACGAGGGTGAAACCCTTTTTGCTCTTTAAAAATTTAAACATAATTAAAGAACTCCTTTCAAAAAATTAAATAATTTTTTAATATTACCGGTAAGTATTTCACCCCACCGTAATACCATTCTAATGAGCCCCGGTTACGTTAAACCCTTTCGGGAATGTTCCGTACCTTCGCCACACCCACATAATAACACACTACCTACAAATTGTAAACCCTTTTTTGCCTGTTTTTGTATCTTTTTACCATTTGCACAATTACACAGCTCGGCTTTTGGTCATTTTAACCGCAATTTTTCGTATTTTGAACGGGAATGTTCCGAAACCGCATTAAAATTGCGAATGGCAAGTTGGGAGCAACACTATTTATTATGCTGATAATAACAGACTCATTATCTTTTATGCATTAAATCTTTTATTTTGAGTTTTCTTTGATGTTCTTTTGCAACCTGCCGTTTCCCATCTGCAATTTCTTTTTTACTTTTTTCATCATAACAAAATATGCAGGTATCAGGAATACATCTGCCGCCACCCATGCCACAGGGTTTGCAATACACGCAGCAGCATAACCTATGGTGTTCACAAAGCCGAATCCCATTACAGCCCTTGCAATAAGCTCAAATATGCCTGCAAACATTGCAACGGCACTGTAACCCAGACCCTGTAGTGAATTTCTGAACAAGAAAAGAATGGACAGGATAAAATAAAAGTAACTACCCATATTTATGTAATCCTGGGCAAGTCCTATGACTGCGGCCTCACTGCCGTCAATAAACAGGAGTGAAATATACGGTCCTAAAAATCTGGCAACGCAAAAGCCTATTGCAGTATAGCAAGCGGCAAGCAGCACACCCCTGCCAACGCCTTTTTTTATTCTGTCATATTTGCCTGCACCTAAATTCTGTCCGCAGTACGTTGCCATTGTGGCACCAATGGTCTCCGACGGCAAAGTTATCATAAGCTGTGTTTTACCGCCGATTGTAACCGCGGCAATTGCATCTGCACCCAAACCGTTGACACAGGACTGCAGCATTACCGAGCCTACCGCTGTAATGGAAAACTGCATTGCCATGGGCAAGCCGTTTGACAATAATCTGCCGATATATTTAAAATCAAGTCCGCGTGTTTCCTTAGTAATATGTAATATAGGGAAACTGCGTTTTACATACACAAAGCAGAGCACACCCGATACAAACTGTGAAAAAATCGTTGCAACCGAGGCACCGCGCACACCCATATCAAAAACAGCAATAAGCAACACATCAAGCCCTATGTTCAACACAGAGGAAAACAGCAAAAAGTAAAGCGGAGTTTTGGAGTCACCAAGTGAACGCACCATAGCCGCCAACAGGTTATAGAACATTGTTGCACCAATACCTGCAAATATAATTATAATGTAATCATACGCATCCTCATAAATATCTGCCGGTGTATTCAGAAGCTTTAAAAGAGGGTTAGTCAGCATTACCGCACCAACCGTAAGCAAAACACCCAAAGCAACAGACAGATAAATAATATTGGCAATATATTTTTTCAGCCCCTTTTCATCCTGTGCACCAAAGCGCTGTGCAATAGGGACAGAAAAGCCTGTACAAAGACCTATAACTGAACCGATTACAAGAAAATTCAATGAGCCCACGGAGCCTACTGCGGAAAGTGCAGTTTTACCCACAAACCTGCCCACAATAATAATATCCGCCATATTATAGAACTGCTGGAAAAGGTTGCCTATCATAAGGGGCAAACAGAACCTTATTATATTTTTCATAGGACTGCCCGTTGTCATATCCTTAGTCATACGTACACCTCATCCCACGTAATTTTCAACTAAGATAATTTATCATAATATTGAGTTTGATGTCAATACAACTTTTTAATTAGTGTGAGCAAGATACAAATGATGTGAATATTCACCCCATCACCCCCTCTTTCAAGCATAGAAGAACGCTATCATCAGCTTTGTGCCTCATAAAGCTTATGTCATTCACTACGGTTATTAAACAACAATACAATAAAAAGATGGTCTGCCTCTTTTAGACAGACCACCTATCAATTCTTTTAAAGCTGATTACTTTGCAACAATATTGATAATTTTGCCGGGAACATAAATTTCCTTGATAATTGTTTTGCCTGCAAGGAATTCCTGAACCTTCTCATCTGCCTTTGCAGCAGCAACAGCCTCATAGGCAGTTGAATCCTTAGCAATGCTTATGGTTGCACGGAGCTTACCGCAAATCTGTACAGGAACCTGGATAGTAGCATCAACAGTCTTTGCCTCGTCATACTCTGGCCACTGTGCAACAGCAAGAAGTCCTTCGCCGCCAAGCACCTCCCAAACCTCCTCTGCAACGTGGGGAGCAAAGGGATCAAGAAGCTTTACAAATGTTTTCAACTCACACTTTGTAATTGAGCCAACCTCATAAATCTCGTTAAGGAGTGTCATAAGTGCCGCAATTGCAGTATTGAACTTCATATTTTCAATATCATCGGACACTTTTTTGATTGTCTTGTGGAAAGAAACCTCAAGTTTGGGTGAATAGCCCTCACCGTCAGATACCATATCAACAAGATTCCATACTCTGTCAACAAAACGCTTGCAACCCTTAACACTGCTTTCACTCCAGGGAGCTGCCTTCTCGTAGTCGCCCATAAAGAGTACGTATGTACGGAGAACGTCTGCACCAAGTGAGTCAACAACCTCATTGGGGTCAACAACATTACCCTTTGATTTTGACATTTTTTCACCGTCAGGACCAAGTATAAGACCCTGTGCCGTTCTCTTTTTATAAGGCTCAGCAAAGGGTACCTCACCGATATCATAAAGCAACTTATGCCAGAAACGTGAGTAAATAAGGTGACGTGTAACGTGCTCCATACCACCGTTGTACCAGTCAATGGGTCCCCAGTAGTTAAGCTTATCTTTGTCTGCAAATGCAGTATCGTTGTGGGGGTCAATGTATCTTAAGAAATACCAGGATGAGCCTGCCCACTGAGGCATAGTGTCAGTCTCGCGCTTAGCAGGTGCACCGCACTTTGGACAAGCACAGTTAACATAACTGTCAATCTTTGCAAGGGGGCTTTCACCGTCTGAGCCGGGCTGGAAGTTATCCACCTCGGGAAGCCGCAAGGGCAATTCCTCATAAGGAACGGGAACAATACCGCACTTTTCACAATGAACAATCGGAATCGGCTCGCCCCAATATCTTTGGCGGTTAAACGCCCAGTCCTTCATTTTGAACTGAACACCTTTTTCACCAATGCCTTTATCTGCAAGGAATTCTATCATTTTTTCAATAGAATCCACCTTTTTATTCATACCGTTAAGGAAATCGGAGTTAACCATTTCGCCGTCGCCTGTGTAAGCCTCAACAGAAATGTCGCCACCCTTGATAACCTCAATGATATCAATACCGAATTTCTTTGCAAATTCGTAGTCACGCTGGTCGTGGGCAGGCACAGCCATAATTGCACCCGTACCGTAACCCATCATAACATAGTCTGATATGTAAATAGGAATCTTCTTGCCGTTAACAGGGTTAACCGCCTCAAGACCACTGATGCAAACACCTGTTTTCTCCTTAACAAGCTGTGTTCTTTCAAACTCAGTCTTCTTTGCACACTCTGCGCGATAAGCCTCAATATCTGCCATATTGCCGATTTTATCAGCATACTTGTCAATAAGAGGATGCTCAGGTGCCATAACCATAAAGGTTACACCAAAAAGTGTATCGGGACGAGTGGTATAAATCTTCATCTTTTCGTCTGTGCCGTCAATTGTAAAGTTAACAAAGGCACCTGTTGACTTACCGATCCAGTTAACCTGCTGGAGCTTGATATTGGGGAGATAATCAACCTCATCAAGACCCTGAAGGAGCTTGTCGGCATATTCTGTAATGCGAAGATACCATACATCCTTTGATTTCTGTACAATATCGCTGTGGCAGATGTCGCACTTGCCTCCCTGTGAGTCCTCGTTTGAAAGAACAACCTTACATGAAGGGCAGTAGTTAACCAATGTCTTATCACGGAAAACAAGACCCTTCTCAAACATTTTGAGGAAAATCCACTGTGTCCATTTATAGTAGTTTTCTTCTGTTGTATCAATAACTCTGTTCCAATCAAAAGAAAAACCGACCTTTTTAAGCTGTGATGAGAAACGCTCAATATTCATATCCGTAACCTTACGAGGGTGAATACCTGTTTTAATAGCGTAGTTCTCTGTAGGAAGTCCGTATGCGTCAAAGCCTATGGGGAAGAGCACATTGTAGCCCTGCATCCTTCTTTTACGCGAAATAACCTCAAGACCTGAATAAGCCTTAATATGACCAACGTGCATACCTGCTCCGCTGGGGTAAGGAAACTCTACAAGACCATAAAACTTGGGCTTGTCAGAATTGTCCTGTGCGTGGAAAACGCCTTCGTCTTCCCACTTTTTCTGCCATTTTTGCTCAACGGCTGAAAAATCATACTTCATTTCTATCACCTTTCAGTAAATGCAAAATGCATAATTAATTATTTAGTCCAGCATATTGCTGATATCAACCTTCTCTGCATCCTCCCAGAGGCGTTCAAGGTTGTAATAATTTCTCGATTCTTCAAGGAATATATGCACCACAACACCCTGATATTCAAGCAAAAGCCAGCCTGTAGCTCTGCCCTCAATGTGGTCTGCCTTGATTCCGGCTTCCTCAAGCTGGTACTCAACCTCATCGGCAAGAGCCCTTACGTGGGTGTTGGAGTTTGCAGTTGCAATTATGAAATAATCCGCAACTATTGTCAACTCCTGTGTTTTCATAACCTGTATATCGTTAGCCTTTTTATCATCAAGGGCTTTTACAATCCTTTTAACCGTATCTAAACTCATATTATCTCTCCCGTCTTGATTTTTCCACATTGGCAATAGCATCATTGTATGCATCCAATGTATCGGTGTGAACTATGCGCCCTGCATCAATCAAATCTTTTATTGTAAAGCTCAGACCCTCCACTATGGCTTCATCCAAGGAGCGCCTTGCCTTTTCACGCATAATCTCAACACCGTTATAATCACGCTCGGCACTAATAAAATCTGCTATAAAAACTATTTTTTCAAGCAATGACATATTTTTTCTGCCTGTTGTGTGGTAACGTACAGCATTTATTATTTCCGCATCCTCAATACCGAATTCCTTCTGAATGTAAACACTGCCGCAAATCGCATGGTAAAGCTTGGCAGTATTTATTTCACATTCGCTAAGCTCCACACCGTTACCCAACATATATGAAAGCTGCAGCCCTGCAGGCTCATCCTTACAACAATCGTGTATAAGACCTGCCGTATAAGCCTTGGAGGTGTCATAACCGTAAATTTCGGCAAGCTCCGCTGCAGAATCCGCCACATTCAATGAATGTATAAAACGTCGCTCTGTAAGTCTGCCGCGCAAAACTTCAGTATATTCAGCATCTCTGTTCACGGTAAATCCCCCTTGATTTTATATACTCCGTTACATCAGGCGAAAGCATATCACTGCTCTCCCCCGATTTCAATTGATTGCGAATTTCAGTAGAGCTAATCTCTACAGGTACATTGTTACAAATTATAACACCTGTGCCATCATCCCCAAGAACATCACGGCTGTAGCTTAACATAGAATCAAGCTCCCGTAAATTCTCGGTACGGCAAGCCGCAACAAGAGTACACATACTCATAATTCTGCGGTATTCATACCATTTATGGAATGACAAAAGCATATCATCACCCATAAAAAGGTACAATTCACAATCCGGATACATTTCCCTTACCGCACATACTGTATCAACAGTATAGCTCTTACCGCCGCGCACTATTTCAATATCCGTAACACTAAAAAGCTCTTCCCTGAAATGTCGGCGGCACATCTCCAGCCTGTCCTGAGCAGAAGCACCCGAGCTGCTTTTGAATGGTGACATTGCCGTGGGCACAACAAGAACCATATCTGCACCGCAAGCCTCTGCCAGATTATACGCCAGGGTTTTGTGTCCGTTGTGAGGCGGGTCAAAGGACCCACCGTAAATTGCAATCCTTCTCATAAATCAATACATTGTAACAGACTGAAGCTCCAGACTGCCTCTGTAAGAAGTAATTTTAATCTTTACACGTGTAACCTCAACAGGGGTAATTTTATGTATACGCTTGTATCCTACAATACCGCCGTTACCAACTTTTTTGAACTTACCGTTACCTTCGTCAATATAAATCTCGTACCCCTCAACATGCTGACCGTTGATTATGCGCTCCATAATGCACACCTTGTCAAACATATCCTTTTTGGGTAAGGTGATTGTTATTTCAGGCTGTAAATCATCCTCAGCAGGTCGCCAGGTAAGAGTCTCATCATCCGCCAGAAGATTTTCTACAGAATATTTGTCAGAAAGAGTACTGCTTGCCTCTATGAGCGCATTCCTTGACACCTTATATGAATACGAACGCTTCAAATCAAGACCGAATGCCTTAAGAATCTGTGTTTCCATCTCAGAGAATTTGCCGTTCTTCATTGGCGGAACACCAAGCATAAATGCGCAGTTTTTGCCTACCGTCTGCAAATAAAGCTTGTGTAGCTTATCCTTCGTCTTTGCGCTATATTCGTCCTCCTTGTGGTAGTACCATCTGTCACGTATAGACATGCTAACCTCACAAGGATACCAGATAAACTCTGTTTCTTTTTTTATCGCCTTACGCGAACCCAGATCGCGTTCAAACTCCTTTTCACGCTTACGGGATTTACGGGATGTATCCTTAGCACGCTCAAATGCACTGTATATACTGTGCCTTTTGGGAACAACGCTCCACTCATCCTCACGCAGAACGCCCCATTCATTGCCGTACCAACGCACATCAGGTCCAACAAGGGCAATAACAGCATCCGGCTGACACTCTCTTACAACATCGTAATAGCCCTGCCAATCATACTGCTGAATATTACCGTCCTCGTCAGGCTCTGCAGCACCGTCAAAGCGAACATAAAAGATGTCACCGTACTTGGTAAGCACCTCCTTAAGAAGTGCCTTGAAATATTCATTATATTCCTCACCGCTGCCGTAGCTTTCCTCGTGGCGGTCAAGGGGTGAAATGGCAATGCCGAATTTAAGACCCTGTGCCTTACACTCTGCACTGAGCATACCTACAATATCGCGGTCTTCAACCTCCCACGATGTGGCACTCTCTACGCCGTAATCTGTATACTGTGAATACCACAGGCAGAAACCGTCATGGTGTTTTACATTAAGCACCATACCCTTAAAGCCTGCATCCTTAAAAAACTGCACCCACTCGGCTGCATCAAACTCGCCGGGCACAAAATTAACAGCATCAACATTACCGTCAGTCCACTCCCTGTTAAGGATTGTGGCAAGACCGAAATTTATAAAGCCGTAAAACTCTGTTTTCTGCCATTCAACTTGTCTTGCAGAGGGTTTTACCTCTGCCGCAATCTCATATGGTTTCATAAATTGTCCTTTCAGGTTTTATTTGCCACTGTCACAATTGGTTGCAACAATGTTGATACCAAGACCTAAAATATTCTCAATAACCACATCACCAATTTTCACAGGTGCCTTGATTGTTACAGAATTTATAACTTCCATACACTCAAACATTTTACCCTTGGGTATGGCACCCGAGGATTTAACAGGCACAACAGGATGCAAACCGCCATCAACCTTTACACTTGTGGTAAGGCTCCTTACGGGGTTTGTAACCTCTGTACGTGCATATTCGTCACCGCGCTTACAGGTGTTGCCCTTAACAGAAATGACCTGAGAATTTTCAACCTCAACCTCAATGGGGCAACCTAAAGGGCAGGCAACACAAACAAGATTATTAATCATAACTGCCACTCCTTATTCCTCAACGCGAACAATAATTTCGCTTTTTTCGTTCATTTTGGCGAGCATTTCGGGAGTAATAACAACATTCTCCATCTCACCCGGTGCAAGCTTCACCTTTTTGCGTGATGAAAGAATCTCACCATCACACTCAACAACAACCTTAGCACCCTTATAAACCTGACCAACACGGAAATAGAGCTTAAGCTTTTCCTTGCCCTCAATGTTCACGCGTTGGGGCACTACATAGCGTACACCGTCAATACCCTTTGTATTTATATAAGTACCGCCGTTTTTCCTGCCGAAAATATAATCAGCGGCGCCTTTACCTGCAATCTGACTTTCCTCTGTAACATAGTCAACAAGGTCGTGCACCTGCAAAACATTGCCGCAAGCAAACACACCGGGACGTAAGGTCTCTCTGTACTCGTCAACAACAGGTCCGTTTGTGATTCTGTCCAGATCAACACCCGCATCCTTGGAAAGCTCGTTTTCGGGTATAAGACCGACGGAAAGAAGAAGTGTATCGCACTCAATATATTCCTCTGTACCGGGAATGGGCTTCAGCTTTTCATCAACATTAGCAATTGTTACACCCTCGAGTCTTTCTTTACCGTGGGTTTTAACAACAGTACAGCTGAGTCTGAGAGGGATACCGAAGTCATCAAGGCATTGGACAATGTTTCTCTGCAGACCGCCTGAGTAAGGCATAAGCTCACAAACCACCTTAACCTCTGCACCTTCAAGAGTCATTCGGCGAGCCATAATAAGACCTATATCACCCGAGCCGAGTATAACAACCTTCTTGCCGGGCATATAGCCGTCAATATTAACATATTTCTGAGCAGTACCGGCAGTCATAATACCTGCAGGTCTTGAACCTGCAATAGAAAGAGCACCACGTGGTCTCTCACGGCAGCCCATAGCAAGAACTACTGCAATTGCCTGAAACTGCATAAGACCCTCTTTGTTGTTTACTGCCGTAACAACATTGCTGTCTGATACATTAAGCACCATTGTATCAGTATATACATCAATATCAGTATTCTCCACCTGTTCAATAAACCTACCTGCATACTCAGGACCCGAAAGCTCTTCACCAAAATAGTGAAGACCAAATCCTGTGTGGATACATTGCTCAAGAATACCGCCAAGGCACTCGGCACGTTCAAGTATAACTACTTTTTCAACGCCCTCTTCCTTTGCCTTGAGGGCTGCAGCCATACCTGCAGGGCCGCCGCCTACAACTACTAAATCATAATTCAACATACCGCGCACCCCCTCACTTTGTTCTGTCATACATGATTCTGGATTCGCCGCCGAATTTTGTGATTTCATTCATAGGCACACCCAGCTCTCTTGCCAGGATTTCCACAACCTTACTACCGCAGAAGCCACCCTGACATCTGCCCATACCTGCCCTTGTTCTGCGTTTTACACCATCAACATCACGTGCACCTGCAGGGGCGTGGATTGCATCAATTATTTCACCCTCTGTGATTGTTTCACAACGGCATACTATTCTGCCGTAGGCTTTGTTCTTCTCAATAAGCTTTGCGCGCTCCTCTGTACTCATATGTCTGAAACGCACGGGCTCGGGGCGAACAGGATTGAAATCTGCTTTCTCTTCCAATCCGCCTGCAAGGTCATTAACCAGCCCCAGAACCATTTCCGCAATTGCAGGAGCAGAGGAAAGACCGGGAGATTCAATACCTGCAGCATTTATGAATTTAGGATTAACATCTGATGAACCGATAACAAAATCATCTGTTACGGGATGAGCTCTGTTACCGCTGAAGGATGTTATGGCATTACGCAACGAAACCTGAGGCACACTCTTGATTGCCATTGTAAAAATCTTTTCAAGACCTTTTTCGGTAGTTGCTACATCATCACCATCTTCAATATCCTCAGCAGAGGGGCCTACAATAAGATTGCCATCAACTGTAGGTGATACAAGCACGCCCTTACCCATAGCTGTAGGACACTGGAAAATTGTGTGTGACACCAATGTGCCCTGAGATTTATCAAGCAGATAGTAGTCGCCGTGGCGTACTACTATATCAATAGAATTGTCACCGATAAGCTTTGCAACCTCACCCGAATGAACACCTGCCGCATTTATCACATACTCTGCTTTGATTTCACCCTGTGTGGTTGAAAGAGTAAACTCACCATCGCCGTACTCAATACCCGTAACAGCACAATTTCTGATAAACTCAGCTCCGTTTGAAACTGCATTTTCAACACCTGCAATAGTAAGCTCATAGGGACATACTATGGACGAAGTCGGTGCCACAAGTGCAGCTACTGCTGTTTCACCGATATTGGGCTCCATTTTAACCAGCTCATCCCTGTCGGCAATATACATACCGGGCACACCGTTAGCAATTCCCCTGTCCAAAAGCTTTTGGAGGTGAGCCTTCTCATCCTCAGAAAAAGCAACTACAAGCGCACCGTTGTTCTGCAACGGAACATTAAGCTCCCTGCAAAAAGTTTTCATCAATTCAACACCGCGGACATTAAGCTTTGCCTTAAGTGTCCCGGGCACAGCATCAAAGCCTGCGTGCACAATAGCGCTGTTGGCTTTTGTTGCACCCATTGCACAATCGTTGCATCTTTCAAGCAATGCAGTTTTTATGTTGTATTTTGAAAGCTCCCTTGTAATAAGAGCACCAACAACACCCGCACCGATTACGGCAACATCGTACTTCATCAGTAACATCTCCTCATAGAAAAGGCAGTTGATTGTAAACAAAAAACACTGCCACAATTTAAGAAGTATATTATAGCACAGCAACAACACAAAAATCAAGACATTATAATGTATATTATACCTTGTTTTTCCAATTGATTTAGGATATAATAAATAGTTGTAATATTTTTGCGAGGTAAACCTATGAAAAAGAGTGAACTTCTTGCCCCTGCAGGGGATATGAACTGCCTGAAAGCCGCCGCACGATTCGGGGCTGATGCTGTATATATCGGTGGCCCTTTGCTCCAGCTCAGGGCTGAAAAATCTGCTTTCAGCGAGGCAGATATTGAGCTTGCGTCAAAATATCTCCATAGTCTGGGGAAAAAACTGTATGTCACAGTCAACAGCTTCACAAAAAACCGCGAAATAGAACCCCTTAAGGCATATGCCCGAACCCTTTACGCTTTGGGGGTTGACGCAGTTATTGTTGCAGACCTTGGTGCTTTAAGAGCCATAAAGCAGGCTGAACCCCGCCTTGAGGTTCACATAAGCACACAGGCAAACTGCTGTAACTACTCTGCAGCTATGGCGTATTACGAATTAGGCGCATCTCGCATCGTAGTCGCACGCGAGATGACTATAGATGAAATCGGTGAAATGCACGCACTTATCCCCGATGACCTTGAAATAGAGGCATTTGTGCATGGTGCTAT
>JAZULH010000048.1:0-7447 GCA_045602985.1 Acutalibacteraceae bacterium
GTTTTAAGTTGTATTCAGCCCACAGGTACACCAACATTGGGTAACTATCTTGGTGCGCTTAAGAATTGGGCAAATATGTGCGATGACTATAACTGTCTTTACGGTGTGGCGGATTTACATTCAATTACCGTACCCACATTCCGTGATAATCCTGCACAGCTTAAGAAAAATACACTTGAACTTTATGCGTTGCTTATAGCTTTGGGCATTGACCCTGAAAAAAACATTATTTTTGTTCAGAGTCACGTTCCTACCCACGCACAGTTGGGTTGGATTCTCAACTGCTATACACAGTTCGGTGAAGCAGCACGAATGACACAGTTTAAGGAAAAAAGTCAGAAATTGGGTGAGAATATTTCTGTCGGACTTTTCGATTATCCTGTGCTTATGGCAGCAGATATTCTTGTTTATGGTGCCGACTATGTTCCCATTGGAGCTGACCAGAAGCAGCACCTTGAATTAGCAAGAAATATTGTTGACCGTTTCAATATGATTTACGGCAATGTTCTTAAAATGCCCGAACCCTTCATAGGCAAAAAGGGTGCAAAGATTACATCACTTCAGGACCCTACTCATAAAATGAGTAAGTCTGATGATAATCCCAAGTCTTATATATCCTTGCTTGATGAGCCCAATGTGATTATGAAAAAAATCAGGAGTGCAGTTACGGATAGTGAGGCTTGTGTCAGATACGCAGATGGTAAAGACGGCATAAATAATCTTATGACCATTTACTCCTGCTGCACAGGAAAGTCCTTTGAGGAAATTGAACAGGAGTTTGAGGGCAAGGGCTACGGCGATTTCAAAACAGCAGTAGGTGAGGCTGTCGTTAATGAGCTTGCACCTGTTCAGGCACGCTATAAAGAGCTTATTGCAGATAAAAAGTATCTTGAAGAGTGTATGGCAAAGGGCGCTGAGCTTGCAACACGCATTTCACAGCGTACACTTGATAAGGTTATGAAAAAGGTCGGTTTTTATCCTTCAAAATAATTAAGAACCGACATCAGGCGTTTTTACTGTTGAGTTTCTTTACTTGACAAACATTTACCTTTAGCATAGAATAAGGGCAATAAATACAGCGGTTTCGGTGAATTTATGAAGTTGTTGATTTTAAAAGTCTTTGTGCTTTTTATTAGGGTTTTATATGCTCCTATGAAATTGCGCAGGACACAGAATAAAATACTGTGGCTTTCACGCCAGAGCAACGAAAAGTCGGCAGATATGCAAATGCTTGAAAAAGCAATTGCTCTTATTAATCCGACTGCTCGTCAGATGTTCAGACTTCGTCGCCTTAAGGATGAAAGTGCAGTCACACCGTCATATATATTCAGTATTCTGGGTGATATGTGGCATATTGCAACCGCAAAGGTTGTGATTGTTGACACATATTCAATCCCTGTTTCTTGTCTTAATCACAAAAAGGCTACAAGGATAGTACAGATATGGCATGCTATGGGTGCTGTTAAAAAGTTCGGTCTTCAGTCTGTGGGTAAGGCACAGGGACGTGACGAGGGTGTATCCCGGGTTTTGTGTATGCACCGCAATTATGATTATGTTATTGCTCCATCCAAGGCAACAGGGGATATTTACTGTGAAGCATTTGGATGTAAAAGTGATTGTATCAGGATTTTTTCCTTGCCCGGTGTGGATGTTTTACTTGATAATTCAAACCGTCGTCAGGAGTTTCTCGATTTAAATCCCCAATACAACGGTAAGAGAATTGTTGCATATATTCCTACCTTCCGTCATAAAGATGATGTCTACGCATCAGATTTATTTAACGCTTTTTCGGGGGAAAAGGACTCTGCGCTTGTTGTTTCTGCTCATCCGTTGAGCAAAACCGCGGAGAGTGGTCAGTATAGACTTAACGGTAGTTTTGACAGCCGTGATCTGATGAAGCTTGCCGATGTTGTTGTTACCGATTACTCTGCCTGTGCCATAGAGGGTGCATTACTTAACAAACCGCTTTACTTTTATGTGCCTGATTATGATATTTACAAGGCGGAACAAGGTCTTAATGTAGATGTTAAGTCAGAGCTCAGCGGTGCAGTGTATGAGGATGCACAGGCGCTTATAAACGCCGTGAACCTTGGTGCGTATGATTTTCAAGCACTTAACGCTTTTAAGGAGCGTTATGTTGAAAAAATATATAGCAATAATACGGAGCAATTAGCACAGTTTATTTGCTCTTTATTTAAAGAATAGGAGTATTATTATGAAAAGAATTTTAACCTACGGTACATTTGACCTTCTTCACTATGGTCATATCCGCATTCTTAAGCGTGCAAAGGAATTGGGTGATTACCTTGTGGTTGCTCTTTCAACTGATGAATTCAATGCAACTAAGGGCAAAAAGGCTTACCACAGCTACGAAACACGCAAAAAAATGCTTGAAGCAATCCGTTATGTTGATCTTGTTATTCCGGAGAATAACTGGGAACAGAAGATTCAGGATATCAAGGATTACAAGATTGATGTTTGTGTAATGGGCGATGACTGGGCAGGCAGTGACAAGTTTGACTATCTCAAAGAGTATTGCGAGGTAGTTTTCCTTGAAAGAACACCCGGCGTTTCCACCACACAAATAAAGAATGACCTTCAGCTTCAGGAAACAGTTGACGGTGTTGACCAGGTGCCCCGTACATAATAATTCGTTTTTATACTCATAAAAAAATAAACCATCCGAAAAAGAATTTCTGTTCTTTTCGGATGGTTATATTTATGTCAAATTACTTGTTTACAATAAAGCGTAAAATTCATTTACTGCGTTTTCGTTGTATTTTTTGTAGTCTGTTGTCAGCATAGGTACTTTACCTTCAATAAGAAGCCTGAACCCTTTTTCAACACCTTCATCGGTGTTTTCTACAAGTGTACCGTTGTTCTTCTGCATAAAGGTTCTGGGACCTGTGATATCAGTTGAAACTGTGGGTAAGCCCAATATATCAGCCTCGGCTATAACAAGACCAAAGCCTTCATAGTGGGAGGCAAGTATAAAACCGTCGCAGGCTTTAACAATGGGCATGGGGTTGGACATTGACAGAATAAGTACAATGTTGTCACCGCAGGGGAGAGTTTTTATATACTCAGTCAGAGTATCGTATAAGCCGTTGTATTGGTTGCCGCCTATAATTATAAAGTAAGAGTTGTTGTTTTCCTGCCATACCTTGTTAAAGGCATCAACCATACGCTTGTGGTCCTTTTCGGGTGAAAATCTGCCAACGCTTATGATTTTTTTAGCATCGCTGTCCAGGATTTCTTTAACCTGGTCAATTGTTTTGTTGCTTTGGGTTATATCCTCGTCAAACTCAACCTCGCCTTTGCCGCGCTCTTTTATATCTTCATATGCAATAACATTATGCGCAACCATAAAGTGGTCTGTACTTTCGGTAAAGTATGACGTTGCTTCCCATATATCCTCGGTAACAAGTGCTACATTGTCGTAGGTCTTGTATGCGTAACGCAGAACATCTTCTCGTTGATTACCGCGAGTTTCAATTTCTTTTTTCATATCGCTGTGCACATATATTGTAGTTTTGCAGTCAAATTCAGAGAACATCATTATCATCTTGGGGCCGTAGCCTGTTAACTGAATTGCGTTGTCAAAGTGAGCACCGCCAAATGCTCTCTTTATTTCATATTTCCAGTCATCCTTGAGCAATTTCGCAACAAATTCTGCGTTGACACCCTTCATTTTCAAAAAACAGAGTGAAAGGAAAGCGTACCATACAATGTTTTTCGGAATACTCAGGTTAAATCTGCCGATCATAGGCAGATATCCTACGCCCTCCGGCAAAGCAGCGAGTGTGTCATGGTGGATTCTGCCGCATACTGTGGGGAAGCATATGTAGTAGTTTGCTTGCTTAGTGTCCACATTACCCAAAAGGTTGTATATTGCTGTTGTAACACCGTTTCTGTCAAGGTTACCAGCATTCATAATAATATTCTTTTTGCCGTTGGATGCAACCTTTTGCAGCTTCATTCCTTCTGATTTTTTGCCGTAAAGCGCAAGGTCAAGCAGCTGCTTAGCAGCATCCTCGCGTTCATAAGCACAAAATCTGTTCAGAAAATCTGTGTCATCGTAGTTTTTGGGGGAGCGTATTTCATTTAATAAATCATCTACTGTATAAACCTTGGGGAACGGCAGATCTGAAAGGCTCATATAAACGCCTCTGTCTGCGAAGTACTCTTCCTCGTCATAAGCAAAAAGCACACACTTGTTGCCTGTAATAGCATAGTCATAAAATACGCTTGAATAGTCTGTTATAAGACAATCTGTGCAGTTAAGGAAGTCGTATGTTTCGTATCCTGCAGGGAACTTCTTGATATGCTTATAGCAGGTCAAATCAAGGTTTTTAATAGCAATGGGGTGGAGGTTTACAAATAGTATTTCATCATCCTTGAATTTGGTGTCCAATTCGTCAAGATATTCTTTAACGATATCGTTTACATCTTTGTCAATTTTACCTATAGCACCTCGCCAGGTGGGCATATAAGCATAAACCTTGTTGTAGTCGGGGGCTTCCTTTTTGCGGATTTCCTCGGCTCTTTTTTTGTTAAGAAAAACAGCATTTCTGGGATAGCCCGCCAACACGCATTGAGCTGAGGACAGATTTTCTATCATGTAGTCCTCAACCATATGCTCCATTGTGTATTCGTTAGGATAAAGAAGATAATCGGCACAAATAAAGTTCTTTTGTGTGTTGCCGATGTTGTGCATGGCATTCTTTATACCTTTACCCAATGTTTTGAGTGGTGTTCCGTGCCAGGTGTTAAGATAAATCTGACCCTCTCTCTTTATGAAGAAGGGCAAGAATGTATTGTCGTTAAAAAGGTACTTTGCTGTTGCCATTATTTTAAGGTAATTCAAAGAATAGCAGTAAACCAATTTGCAGTTCCTGATACCGTAGCTGTTGAGTATAGCCTTAATTTTCTTTTTGCTTTTTTTACGGCAACTGACGTACAGAGTGTATTTTTCGTACTCCTTGTTGGTTGCAAGCTCCTTTAAAAGGTAAAACATATTACCGCTTATTTCCGTACCGTGCTGTGCCTCTAACAAAATAACCAGCGGATTGAGGGGCAGCTTTTTTATCCACTTGATATACATTGCGTGGGGGAGAAGTAAGCTAAACCATTTCCCGATATTTTTGCCTTTTAAAAAATCATATACTCTTTTTATCATTGTTACCCTCCGAAAATGATTTATAAATCACTTGATTATATCACATAATAACACAAAATACCATAATTTTTAATTAAAGGGATAACATATTTTTCTTAACCGCCTAAATGTGACAATTTTTTTATGCCTGATTGTGTAAAATTATAACCGGATTGCAAAGGAGGAATAATTGTGTCAGTAACAATAAAACTAAAAAATAATACGTTGTTTGCTTTTATAAAAGGGGATATTGACCATCATACCGTACCGGAAATCAGAGAGTGTATTGATGATGCTGTTGCCGTAAATGAAAATGCAGATAAAGTCATACTTGATTTTTCGGGAGTTACTTTTATGGACAGCTCGGGAGTAGGTCTTGTTATGGGACGTTACAGGCTGATAGCACCCATGGGTAAAAAGCTTTGCGTGGACAACCTGTCTGCCAGGAATTATCAGATCTTGAGAATGTCCGGCATTGAAAAACTTGCTCCAATTAATCAGCGTTATGATGAAGTAAAGGAGAATAGCTATGACAAAAATTAATGAATTAAAAATGACTCTTGACAGCAAGTCGGTGAACGAGTGCTTTTCCCGTGTAGCGGTGGCATCTTTTTCGTCCCAGCTTGATATGACGGTAGAGGAGCTGGGTGATATCAAAACCGTTGTAAGTGAAGCAGTTACAAACTGTATAGTACATGCTTACAGTAATACAATAGGAAAAATCTACATAACCTGTACAGTTTTTGAGGAGGGCGTAATAAGAGTAAGCATCCGTGACAAGGGGTGCGGTATTCCCGATATTGCCAAAGCACGTGAGCCTCTGTACACAAGTGTGGGCGGAGAGCGCTCGGGTCTCGGTTTTTCTGTTATGGAGAGCTTTTCCGACAAGCTCCGTGTCCGTTCAAAAGTCGGAGTAGGTACAACAGTAACCTTTGAAAAAATGATAAAGGGCAAGGCAAGATGAGTAATAAAGATGAAATGGTTGCAAATAACCTGGGTCTTGTTCACTCATGTGCAAATAGGTTTCGGAACCGTGGCGTAGAGTACGAGGATTTGTTCCAGGCAGGTTGTGTAGGTCTTTTGAAAGCAATAGACGGATTTGATGAGAATCTTGGTTTTGTTTTTTCTACTTATGCCGTTCCTGCGATTCTTGGTGAAATCAAACGTATTTTTCGTGATGGCGGCGCAATTAAAGTGAGTAGAAGTATGAAAGAAAAGTCGCGGCTTGTATGGGCAGAAAAAGAAAAGCTTGAAAACATAATGGGGCGTGAGCCGACTGTTGCGGAGCTTTCGGAATATACAGAGATGTCCGTTTGTGAAGTCAGCGAGCTTTTGCTTGCAACACAACCTGTTTTGTCACTCACGCCCGAGGATGATGATAACAACCAGTTTGATATTCCCGTAGAAGGGGAACAGGCTAAAATTGATGAGCGAATATGCCTTAATGACTGCCTTGACGCCCTGTCTGAAAGCGACCGCAGAATAATCAGTCTCAGGTACTATAAAGCCTTGACTCAGTCTGATGTTGCGAAAACACTGGGTATGTCACAGGTTCAGGTTTCCCGCAGGGAAAAGAAAATTTTAAGTGAAATACGTCAAAAAATGAGTGTTTGAATGACAATAACCAAAAATTCACCTTATTGTTAAAAAAAGAATGTAGAAAATGATAGTGGAAAAATCTTTCAATATACTTGAAAAAAACTACTGCTTAGTATAAAATATATTCGGTAAAAAATTAACAAACAAAAGGAGTTAAACAAAATGGGTCTTTTAAACAAGAAAACAGTTGATGATATCAACGCAAAAGGCAAAAAGGTTCTCGTTCGTTGCGACTTTAACGTTCCGCTTAAGGATGGCGTTATTACTGACGAAAACCGTATAACAGCAGCACTCCCCACAATCAAAAAGCTTATTGCTGACGGCGCACAGGTTATCCTTTGCTCACACCTTGGCAAGGTTAAAAACGGACCTAATGAGAAGGAGTCACTTGCACCCGTTGCAAAAAGACTTACAGAGGTTCTCGGTCAGGATGTTGTTTTTGCCGCTGACGACGTTGTTGTTGGCCAAAATGCAAAGAAGGGTGTTGCAGCTATGAAGGATGGCGATGTCTTTGTTGTTGAGGAGGGAGGGTTACCCCCACAGCGAACCAAGAACGGCGAGGCTTTCTCAAAAGAGCTTGCTTCACTTTGCGATATTTATGTTAACGATGCTTTCGGTGCTGCACACAGAGCACACTGCTCAACAGTTGGTGTTGCATCATTTGTTGAAGAGGCAGCAGTAGGTTACCTT
>JAZULH010000049.1:0-33043 GCA_045602985.1 Acutalibacteraceae bacterium
TTAGAAGGCAGTTGCTCTATCCAACTGAGCTACATCCGCGCGTTGTGGAGCGGGTGATGGGAATCGAACCCACACGACCAGCTTGGAAGGCTGGGATTCTACCATTGAACTACACCCGCAGGTAATATACCTCGTGTCACAACAACGGATATTTTATCACAACAATACTGTATTGTCAAGGTGAATTTTTGAAAATAAAGAAAAATTTTTACTTATAAAATTATACCTGTGCAACTATCTTTTTTTACACCGTTTATAACAACTTTTTTTATCTCACCTTGCAGATTTTCAGTGGTGAAAACCTTAACGGGTGTGTAGTTTTCTGTGTATCCTTCAATGTAACCGTCTTTATTTACTTCAAATAGAACATTAACTGTTTTTCCAATCTGATTTTTCAGATAATTGCTTCTGATTCTCTCAGTTTCTTCTGTAAGCTTTTCTGCGCGGTATTCCTTAATCTGTTTTGTTAGCTGTGGTAATTTTGCGGCTTTTGTTCCTTCCCGTACAGAGTAGGGGAACACATGTGCCTTTTCAAAACCGATTCTTTGAGCAAATTTTAAGGTTTCCTCAAAATCCCCATCTGTTTCCGTAGGGAATCCAACGAGTATATCTGTTGTTATAGTAGCATCATTAAAAGTCGAGCGCAGTTTTTTGCATAGATTTTCATATTCTTTTGCTGTGTAGTGTCTGTTCATCGCTTTTAAAACATTGTCACAACCGCTTTGTACGGATATGTGAAACTGTGGGCAGAGCTTACTTAATTTACTTAGTGCTTCAATCATTGCATCTGTAATATGGTCAGGCTCAAGTGAACCCAGACGAACTCTTTTTATATTATCATATTTTTCAGCAAGTCTTAAAGCATCCGGAAGAGAGTAGGGCGTGTTTTTACCGTAATCAGACAGATTGATGCCAACAAAAACTATTTCCTTATAACCGTTTTCCGCAAGGTGCTTCAGTTCACATTCAATTTGTTCAAGGCTTTTGGAACGGGAGCGACCGCGAGCTGTGGGGATAAGACAGTACGAACAAAATCTGTCACATCCGTCTTGAATTTTCAAAAAAGCTCGTGTGTGACCGTCAAAACGTGTTATACCTGTCCCTGTGAAGGGGTCACCCGTTTTGTGCTCAATTCTGCAATTAACAGGGGAGAGGTTTTTTTGATATTCATTTATAGCGTTAAGTATATTTGTGTTGCTTCTGTTGCCCATAAAAATATCTGCTTCGGGTAATTCATCAATTATGTGTGGCTCCGCTTGTGATGCACATCCTGTAAGCACCATAATGCAATTGGGGTTTTGCTTTTTAAAACGTCTTACAGTTTGCCTTGTTTTTCTTACACTTTCAGCAGTAACTGTGCAGGAGTTTACAACCACAACATCAGCATCAGCTATACTATTTATAATAGTATAACCTGCATTATGTAATATTTCTGCCATTTCCTGACTTTCGTACTGGTTTACTTTGCAACCTAATGTGTAAAAATATACGTTCATAAAAACCTCTGTAAAAAATCACTCCCGAAGTAATTCGGGAGTGAAATTATAACATATCTTTAAGATATATGCAAGTTATAACAACTTACTTATCTACCGGCAAGAACACCTGTTTCAGCAAATTCTGAGAAGCCGTTACCTGCACCGAATATAGCAGTGATTGTTGTATCAAGGAACTGTGCAACTGCCTCAATGATGCTTGCAGTTGAATCATCCTCTTCGGGAAGCTCACCGTTATGACCAACTCTGTAAATAGCATCTTCAATTCTCTCTGTAGCTGCAGCAGCAGATGTGGGCTCGCAAATTGTGTCTTTAAGGAGGTCAAGAGCTTCCTCATAAGCTGCGGTAAGTTCGATAATGTCAGCCTCGCGACAAACTATTTCGTTACCTTCAACGTCAACTGTTTTGCCGTTTTCATAGTTTGTGATAAGGCAAGCAGCATCCTCGAGTCTCCAACGAGTGATGTTTCTTGTGTTACGGTTGCCGTTGAACTGGGGATAAACATCGCTTTTATCGTTAACTGTCTTGATTTCGCCTGTAACAAGGTTACCGATAAGGCTGATGATAACGTCATTTCTGCCTACCTCGTGGTGCTGACCGTGGAATAACCAAACATTGTCGGGGAATGCACAGGTTGAAATATCAATGCTTCCGTCAGGTGATACTCTTGCATCATCACTGAAGAGAATATCATCTTCAAGAACTTCGCCTGCTTTTGCATATCTTGCACCGAGTGTTGTTGAGTCGATGTCGATAATAGCATCAGAGTTTGTAACTTCGCTTGACTTCATTGCAGCAAAGAAGCAGTAGTCCTGTGCGCTGTAGTCAAGGTCATAACCTGCAACAAAATGAACAAGTCTGTTATCTTTTGCTGCGAACTCTTTAAGGTTATCCTCAAGGTTGAGTGCTGCTGTGTGGAAAGCCTCAATCTTCTTAGCAAGTACCTGGTTGCCGTAATCTGCATCGGTTGTATCCCAGATGAAGTCATATTTTGCCTTAACCTCATCAAAGCGGTCTGCAGGAATCATAGCCCAGAACTGAGGACAGTTAATCATAAGTGTTTCAATGATGCCGTCAACAGCACCTGTAAGAATAGCGTAAACAACTTCCTTCGGCATAATCTTGAGAGCAACATTGATTATGTAACCCAAGGTCGCATCATCATTCATCTCAGACATAATCATAGGAAGGAATTCCTGGAAGAAGAAAACATCATCCTCGCCCTTGATGCGGAAGTTTCTGAGATAGAAGTCACCCATAACGTCTGTACCCTGGAGGCAGGAAACAACGTTGATAACACGGTTAACATCAGTATAACCTGTACCCTTCATAAGCTCAAGGTAAGCTGTAAGGATTGTACCGCCAAGTGAGATAGTAACAATGTTAACCTTGTCTTTACCGCTGTCCTCTTTAACGAACTGAATGTACTCGTCAAGTCCCTTTGCTGACTCCATGGGGTCACCGATAAGGGGGAAAGCATAAAGGTAAAGGTCGCTGTCAGAAATGCAAGCCTCTTTAACTACCTCGCCTGTGATTTCATTTTTGATGCCTTCTGTAAGGCTCTTCATAGGAATCATTCTGTAGAAGTAATCTCTGTCATCCTGAGTCATATTTGCAACTGAGCACATATATGAAACAGTTTTGAGATTGTTTACAGGCTCACCGTTTGTATCAGATGCCTGAATTGCAAAAAGCTCGTTAACAGTCTTTGTAACAGCGGTCTGAAGGTGCTGGTCCTTGTCATCCTGTCTAATAAGAGCCTTTGTAAGGGGAGCTGCAAGATTGTTTACGATTGTGGGAGCAAGGTTTGAGGTATCTAAAATAAGAAGACCACCTGAAAGCTCTTCACCGTTTGAGTTGTATGCAGGGTATCCCTGATCGTCTGCGAGATAAGAAATTGACTGGCTGATACCGGGAATGATAACAGTGGGATAGATAACACTGTCTTTAGCATTGTAGGCTTTAGCCTGGTCGGAGATTGAGCCCGGGATCTCTTCACCGCCGGTGAAGAAGTCAGGAGTGGACTCCATAAGCTCGATAGCTTCTTCAACGCTGTTAGCATTGATGATGTTAGCGCTATCTGTTGTTGTGATTGAGTTTGCATTGAGTAAGCTTACAATAGCAACTGCACCGACAGTGTAAAGAGAGAGAGTCATTACAACTGCAAGAGCAACGGCTATTATACGTTTGCCTGTCTTTTTCATAGAAAAAGCATCCTCCTTAGATTTTATACGGATATAATATATCATAATTTGTTTAAAATTACAATATAATTTGTACATATTTTTTCCTAAAAATGAACATTATTATTTGTTGACATTATTATCCGTCTTATATATAATATTTCTTAGTGATGTAACGATGCATTAAGGAGAGATGAGTATGGGATTTCTGACAGCGTATATCGGCACGATAATTTTTGTTTTCGGTGCCGTTATAGGTAGTTTTCTGAATGTTTTAATATACCGTTTACCCATCGGAATGGATTTTAAAAGGGGTAATTCTATTTGTCCCAAATGTGAGCATCAGCTTTACTGGAAGGATTTATTTCCTCTTTTCAGTTGGATATTCCTTGGCGGCAAATGCCGTTATTGTAAAGCTCCCATATCAAAGCAATATCCCATTGTTGAGGCAATAAACGGTGCTTGTTATGTTTTAGCATATCTGTTCCTGTGCGGCGGTACAGGGATAGAGGGTCTTTCCCTTAAGCTTGTAGGTTATATGATATTCTTCTCCTGCCTTATTGTTGTTTCATGGGTCGATTTCAAGCACCAGATTATTCCTGATTCTATGTGGATCGCAATTTTTGTCGGCGGTCTGTTTATAGTAGGGGATGCACTTATTAACGGTTATTTTGACAAGCATTGGATTGTTTCACGCATAATCGGTTTGTTTGCTGTTTCTGGTCTTTTTTTCCTGATAGGTTTTATAACACAAGGTCGCGCAATGGGCGGCGGTGATATAAAGCTTATGGCAGCTGTTGGCTTTGTGCTTGGCTGGAAGGCAGTTCTTATTTCACTATTTATGAGTGCACTTTTCGGTGTTATTTTCTCAATCGGTCGTAAAATTTTCGACAAAAAAGAGATGAAGGGTGTTATTCCTTTCGGACCTTTTCTTGCAATGGGTTCTGCAGTCTGCGCATTTGTAGGCGAATGGATTTTCGACTCATATCTCAGCTTGTTTTAATCATTAAACTCCTTTGTTTTGCATAATCTTTTGTAACAGATTTTGTATTGCAAAGGAGTTATATTATGTTTGTTGTTTCATTTTCAGGCTCGCTTTTTAAAAAGATATTTGTGCCTGTATGTCTTGTGGGAGCAGTTGCTCTTGTGTGCATTTTTTCGAGGCTTTCGTCACCTGTGGCAGATATACCCAAGTCAGCCGTAACCGTTGGTAATGCAAGCACGGGAGCCACAGAGCTTCTTGATTTTATTTCTACTTACGGATGGGAAGTAAAGCAGGAGCCGGACGAGGTACGTGAGGTTGTTATTCCCGCTGAATTTGACGAGGTATACACTAATTATAATTCAATTCAGACAGCTCAGGGCTTGGATTTGACACCCTTTAAGGGTCAGCGTGTGAAAAAATGGACATATACTGTAACAAATTACCCCGGTTATGAAACCGAGGATTGTATAAAAATTAATATACTTGTTTATGAAGGCTGTGTTATCGGCGGAGATATCTGTTCTGTCAAGCTTGATGGTTTTATGCACGGCTTTGAGAAGGAATGATTTATGAATATTAAACCTGAAAGATTGGACAAATTTATATCATCCAGGGGCCTTTCAACCAGAAGTGAGGTTAAGCTTATGCTTAAAAGGGGAGAGGTCACGGTTAACGGAAGGGTTGTGAATGACCCTGCTTTTAAGGTTACTGCGAATGACTCTGTTACAGTAAACGGAAAAAGGCTTTCTTCTTCTCAATTTACTTATATTATGCTCAATAAGCCCCGTGGTGTTGTAAGTGCGAGCAACGATAAACGCGATAAAACTGTTGTTGATATTCTGCCTGATTCCTTGAAAAGAAAAAATCTGTTTCCGGCAGGCAGGTTGGATAAGGATACAACAGGCTTTTGTCTGATAACGGACGATGGGGATTTTGCTCACAACATTCTGTCTCCTGCACGTCACGTTACAAAAACATATATAGCAGTCCTTTCATGTTCAATAGATTATGTAAAGGCAAAAAAAAGCTTCAGCGACGGTGTTGTGCTTGCAGACGGAACAGTACTTCTTTCTGCAGTTCTTGAATTACTTGAGGACTCGGACAAGCCCGTTTACAAGGTAATTATAAAAGAGGGTAAATATCATCAGATAAAGCGGATGTTTGCAACATTCGGTGTAACCGTAACAGAGCTCAGGCGTATTGCTATAGGCGGCTTGCCCCTTGACAGTAGTCTTGAGGAAGGCTCTGCAAGGTTGATTTCACCCGATGAACTTAAAGCTATTGTTGAAAATGACGAAAGATTCTGAGGAGAAAAAAACGTGTCTTTTTTGCAATTAAAACAAGTTTTTGGGTCGTAAAATTAACAATTTGCATAAAAAATTTTGAAAAATATAAAAAAAGCACTTGCAAATCGGTTCAAAGTTGTGTATTATGTATAACAACCGAATAGTCAATTTGTTAAAAATTTTCGGAGGTTTTAAAAATGTCCAACAGATTATTTCAAGGTGTTATACACCAGATGCGTGATGTCGTTGACAGAACCATCGGTATTATTGATGAATCCGGCGCGGTGATTTCCTGTAGCGATCTCGGTAGAATCGGCGAAATCCGCACAAATAACCTTGTGTCAATTTTTTCATCAGCAACACCTGTTGCAAGCGAAGGTTATCTTTTCCAGTCCTTCGGTACACATATGCACCCCGAGTATGCTGTTTTTGTTGAGGGTGAGGATGCTACTGCACAGACTTACATAGGTGTTCTTTGTGTTTCGCTGTCAAGCATTAAGCAGTTCTACGACGAAAAGTACGACAGGAGCAATTTTATCAAGAACATTATTCTTGATAACATTCTTCCCGGCGATATTTATCTTAAATCCCGCGAGCTTCATTTTAATAACGAGGCATCTCGCGTTGTTCTTCTTATTCGTCTTATGGAAAAGAGCGATGTTTCTGTATTTGATGTTATTCAGAACCTTTTCCCCGACAAGACAAAGGATTTTGTTATCAACATCAGCGAAACCGATATTGCACTTGTTAAGGAAGTTAAGAGTGATATTGACGGTAAGGACCTTGAAAAGCTTGCCCGTTCAATTTCCGATTCACTTTCATCAGAATTCTATACACATTCTCTTGTTGGTATAGGTACACCCGTTGTTGGTGTTAAGGACCTTGCCCGATCCTTTAAGGAGGCACAGGTTGCTCTTGAGGTAGGTAAGGTGTTCGATACAGAGCGCAATATTGTCAGCTATGACCATCTTGGTATTGCTCGTCTTATTTATCAGCTTCCCACAACACTTTGTGAGATGTTCCTTAAGGAGATTTTCAAGGTTGGTTCTATTGAAACTCTTGATCAGGAAACATTGTTCACCATTCAGCGCTTCTTTGAAAACAACCTTAACGTATCCGAAACATCAAGAAAGCTCTTTGTTCACAGAAATACTCTTGTATATCGTCTCGAAAAGATCAAAAAGCTCACAGGTCTTGATTTAAGAGAGTTTGACGATGCTATTGTATTTAAAGTTGCTCTTATGGTTAAAAAATACCTGGATGCAAATCCCGTTAAATATTAACAAATTGTAAATAATAACATTTTATAGCACATTTTTATTACAAAAGGGTTACATTTTGTAATAAAGTGTGCTATTATTATTTAGTAAAAAAATAATTTGAGAGATTAGGTGTTTGTATTGATCAGGTTTGAAAATGTGTCTAAAATTTACGAAGACACAAACACTAAAGCTCTTTCTGATTTTGATTTGGAGATTGAAACAGGGGAGTTTGTTTTTATCGTCGGTTCATCAGGTGCCGGCAAAAGTACATTGCTTAAACTTATGATGCGTGAAGAGGTTCCCACCTCAGGTTACATAAGCATCAACGATTTTAATCTTAATAAAATGAAAAAGAGGGATATCCCTTACCTCAGAAGAACATTGGGTATTGTTTTCCAGGATTTCCGTCTTATCCCTTCTATGAACGTTTATGATAATGTTGCATACGCTATGCGCGTTATCGGTGCCCGTGAAAATGCCATAAGAAAGCGTGTTCCGTATCTTTTGGGTCTTGTTGGACTTAATTCCAAAGCGCGTTCAAAGCCCAATCAGCTTTCCGGTGGTGAGCAGCAGCGTGTTGCACTTGCAAGAGCTCTTGCTAATAATGCAAGCACTATTATAGCTGACGAGCCTACAGGTAACGTTGACCCGAGAATGTCTTATGAAATTGTTGACCTGCTCAATCATATCAATGCTGACGGTACAACTGTTATAATGGTTACACATGACCTTCATCTTGTTAAAACGTTTAACCATCGTGTTATTACTATTAAGAATGGTACAATAGAGTCGGATTGTCCCGATGCTTCTCATATCGATGTTGAACCCTACAAATTTGATAATCCTGAAGATACTGTGGGCTCATACTTCCTTGAAGAGGGCGGCGAGGATTTGGATTACCTTGTAGAAAACTATGCCGCTGAGATTACAGATGTTACTGCTGACAGTTCTGTAACCGATTTCTTCAGTAAAGAGGGAGGTGAGGAAGAATGAAAGGTGCAAGCTTAGGTTACCTTACGCGTGAAGGCTTCAGAAATATCTGGGTTAACAGATTGCTTTCACTCGCTACCATAGTTGTTCTTGTTTCCTGTCTCGTTATTGTTGGTAGCGGTACACTCATTTTCCTCAATATCAGCTCTGTTCTCGATCTTATTGAAGATCAGAATGTTGTAATGGTTTATATTGATGACAACGCAAATGAAACGGCAATAGATACTTTAAAGGTACAGCTTCTTGCAATGGACAATGTTGATGACATTCAGTTCGTTCCCCGTGAGGAGGCTTTTGAAAGGCAGAAACAGTCATATGGTGACAAAGCCTCACTTCTTGACGGTCTTACTGCAGATATTTTTCCCGATGCTTACAAGGTATCAGTTAAAAGTCTTGATATGTTCGATGCAACTGTTGCAGCGATAAAACAGCTTGATAACGTAATACAAATTCACGAAAACAGTGAGCTTGCAGGAAAGCTTGCAAGCATCAGAAATGCGGTTTCATACATCTCTTTAGGTGTTGTTGCAATATTGTTCTTTGTTTCAATGTTTATTGTTGCCAACACAATAAGAATTACAATATTCAACCGTCGTCTTGAAATCAGCATTATGAAGGCAGTTGGTGCCACAAACGCCTTTATTCGCTGGCCATTTATGGTTGAGGGTATTTTGCTCGGCTTGTTCTCAGCAGTTATAGCTCTGGGTATTGAGTACGGTGTATATACTCTTGCCTCCTACTGGTTAAGCGATGTTATGTCTATGCTTGGCGGAGATGTAGTTCCCTTTAATGATTACATCTGGTATATTTTTGGCATATTTGTATTCATCGGTGTATTCATCGGTGCATTCGGTAGTATTATTTCGCTTAATAAATATTTAAAGGAGCACAATAATGTTGTTGATAACCAATAATATAATTAAAAGAATATTGAGCTTGCTTATCGCAATAGTTCTTTTGGTTGGTAGTGTTTCTGTTTCGGTTTTTGCTTTGACAGAAGAGGAAAAACAGGAAAAAATTGCCGAAAAAGAAAAGCTTCAGGCAGAAATTGATGCCAACGAAGAAAAAATAAAAGAGCTTGAGGATAAGATTTCTGAGTATGACGATGATTTAGCATCTCTTCAGGAAAAAATAGATGTTCTTCAGTCACAGATTGACCTTTATAACCAGGAAATTTTCATTATCGACTCCGATATTGAAAAAATTCAGCTTCAGATTAATGATATTAATACAGAAATTACAAATCTTCAGGATCAGATAACTAAACTTGACCAGGAAATTGAAGATCACGAGGAGGCTAAGGCTAAAACATACAGAATTCTGGGTCAACGTCTCAGAGCTTCATATATGTCAGGTCCCAGCACATCTCTTGAGTATCTTCTTACTGCTGATGAATTTGAATTTCAGTCATACCTTGAGCGTGTAGAGCTTCTTCAGCGTATTGCGGAGAAGGATGATGAAACAATTACAACGCTTGAGAATATCATTATCCAGCATTCCGAAAAAATTGCCGAAATCGAAAGTGTAAAAACACGTCATCAGGCAAAAATTGTGGAGCTTGATACTGCCAAAAAGGATTACGAAGCTAAAAAGAAGGAACAGGTTGCCGCACGTAAGATTGTTGAGGATTCACAGGCTGAATATAATGCTGACCTTGAAACAATCAAGGATATCGTTGGCGGTATGGAAGCCCAGAGCGATAAGTATCAGGCTGCTATTGACAAGCGTGAGGAAACAATGCTCAAGCTTGATGAAGAGATTGCAGGCAAAAACCTCTATTACGGTTCCGGTGTTGTCAAGGGCGAAATGATATGGCCCCTCACCGGTAACGATGTTTACATTTCATCAAGCTATAAGCTCCGTACATTTAACGGTGTTACAAAATGGCACTATGGTGTTGATACCTGCCGTTGGAGCGGTACACACGGTGCACCGATTGTTGCTGTTAAAGATGGTGTTATCGAATACGCAGGCTGGAAGGGTGCTTACGGTAACCTTATTATAGTTAACCATGGTGAGGGTGTCCTTTCATATAACGGACATCTTTCGGGCTTCAACTGCACTAAGGGTCAGAAGGTTATTCAGGGCCAGGTTATAGGCTATGCAGGCAATACCGGATATTCCTTCGGTGCTCATTTGCATTACTCTCTGATGATTAACGGTAACTGGGTGAATCCTACTCATTATCTCACCCGTTACGACTCTGCAGGTAACTACATTAAATCTCTTGACGGTTATTAATATTTTTTGCCCCTTACTCATACGATGAGTAGGGGGCGTTTTTTTTGATTGTTTTGAAATTTAGGGACGATATAAAAACTAATAAGAAATCATTTTTCTCTTTTCTTTCAAGAAAAAATATAACAGAAAACTCAATCACACGTGAGAATGTTGTTATAAATCAAAGAGTTTTTTCTGTTATAACATTATGTAAAGAGGATATTGATAACCGGTTGTTTCAAAGGCTGATTAATATCAATAAAGGTAAAGTTCTCGAAACTTATGATAAGAGTATTAATGATAAAATTTCTTCATATCTATATGATAAAAAACCATACTGTAAAAGGGCGTTGCTTTCGGGTTTGGTTAATTATATTGAATCATTAAATAATACTGTAAGCATAACTGTTTTAGATAATGATTTTAATATTTGTGATGAGTATTACCGTTTATGCAACTGTGTAAGGTCTTTTGTTCTTGTAACACCGCCTTCAGCATCATTTGAGCAATTCTCCGAAAATGTTTATTTGGATTACGGCTTAAAAGTATCGTCTGCTGTGCTGATTTACAGAAGTGATGTTACTGTTGATTTTTCAAATATGGATGATAACGGGAATCTTTGGGTAGAGGTTTTGGGTGATAAAAAGCTGATTTATCCTGACACCTCATATTATCTACCCGATGAATCTGTATCAGAACTCTTGAAGCTGGGTGTTCCTGTTAAGTGCGCGTGTGCTGTACTTAAATAACCGGATTTTAATTTCCCTTGACAATTCGTTTTGTTTTTTATATAATACTATGGTATCTATTTAGCCGGTAGGGCTATATATTTTTTGAGAGGATGTTATTTTTAAATGGCACAGGATATTGTTTTAACCCAGGAAGGTTATGATGAACTTAAGGAAAAACTTCGCGTGCTTAAATCCGAGGGTCGTACCGAGATTGCTGAAAAACTTAAGGTAGCCCGTTCATTTGGTGATCTTTCCGAAAACAGTGAGTATGATGAGGCAAAGTCAGAGCAGGCTAAACTTGAGGCTGAAATCAACGATATAGAGGCTATGCTTTCGCGCGCATCTATTATCGATGCAGAAACTGTTAACTCCGAGGTTGTTCACCTTGGTTCTGTTGTTACCATCAAAGGCACAGCTAAGGGCTCTGTTGAAAGAACATATACAATTACAGGTTTTGCACAGGCTGACCCTGCAAAGGGCAGAATTTCCGATGAGTCACCTGTAGGCAAGGCTCTTCTTGGACATAAAGTCGGCGATAAGGTTACTGTTGAGGCGCCCCGTGGTGCAATGACTTATAAAATCACAGCTTTGGAAAACGAGAAAATATAATTATTAAAAGCTCTCCGAGTAAAAATCGGAGAGCTTTTTGTTATTGTTATTCTGATGTTGTATCATCGGCAATCATAGAACCGACCATTTCGTTTTCTCTGAAAAGAAGTGAAATGCACCAAATACCTGCCAGGGCAACAATAACATACACTATTCGTGACATTATTGCGGCCTGACCGCCGAACAACCATGCAACAAGGTCAAATTTAAACAGACCGATGCTGCCCCAGTTAAGAGCACCGATTGTTACGAGTATTAAAGCAATCCTGTCTAACATTAAGCATTCTCCTTTCTTGTTTTACAAATATTATTTACATTCACACAAAATATATACCCGATGTTATTTTTTATAAATTATCTTTTATAAGGAATTAATTGCTTTTTTTGTGGAATTTTTCAAGAGAATGTTTAATTTCGGTTGTTGCATATAAATCCCACCAACATCCTAAGATGTCGGTGGTTCCCGTTTTAAAATATAAAACGGATTTGGCGTACGTACCCGTGGAGTAAGGGTACATTAATATATGACCCAAAAACTAAGATATTACACATTTTTTGTGCAAAAATTTTTAGTACCTTTAAAGGGATATAAAAATATGAAAATTCGTTTATTTTTGCTGATGTTTGTGTTATTATGTACACAGAATGTTATAAACGGAGGTTTACTATGCTTCATTTTGTAAAAGGTCGCGCCGGTAGCGGTAAAACTTCATATATGCGCAATCTTATTGCAGACAAACTCGATTCTTCGCAGAGTAAACCTTTGCTGATTGTGCCTGAACAGTTTTCTTTTGAAACAGAGCGTGCTATGCTTAGATTTCTTGGTGCAAAAAAAATGAAGAGTGTTGATATATTCAGCTTTTCCCGTCTTTCTGCCTGGAGCCTTAAGAGTGTTCTTGATAATACTTCCGTTCCGGGTGACGGAGTAAGGCAGGCACTTATGAGTGAGGCGGTTTTACAGCTACAGGGACGTCTGCAGATTTTCGGTAATTGTTATTCAAGTCGTGGAGCATTGGAGTCACTTGTTGATTTTTGCAAGGAGCTGAAGTATTGCTGCATCGACAGCGAGGAGCTTTCCATCAAAGCCGAGTTGCTTGATGAAGGTTTTTTGCAGGATAAACTCAAAGAAATCAGCCTTATTAACGATGCTTATAATGCACTTGTTACTCAAAGTTATTTTGATGATACAGATTCCGTTCATCTTCTTTATGAGTATGCTCTCGAAAATGGCTTTTTCCGTGGAAGAACAGTATATTTTGATGGCTTCAGAGCTTTTTCCAAGCAGGAGCTTTTGTGCTTTTCCGTAATGCTGCAACAGGCAGATGATGTCTATGTGTCGCTTTGTTGTGATGAGGTGAAAAAGAAGTTTTCACCGTTTAGGTATATTAACGATTTTGAAACACAGCTCCGCAGTATTGCAAAGGAATACAGTATTTCCGTTGATGAGCATTTTTGTGTTCAGCCGGATAATGCTTTTTCAAAGGATATTTTCTCTGTTGAGAAAAACATATTTGCTAACAATGCAGCAACATCCGCCGACAGTGATGGCTCTGTTACTGTTGTGGAGTGTTTTGATAAGGATGACGAGTGTGAGTATGTTGCCAAGGAAATCAAAAAGCTCCTTCGCTCCGGTGAATATCGTTGCAGAGAAATTGCGGTAATTGAACGATCAAGCGGATCGTATAAGGATAAAATTATTGATAATCTTAAAAAGCTTGATATTCCTGTTTTTGATGACAGCAGACGTTCACTGCGCTTTGAAGCGTTGTTTATTTATATCAATTCCGTGCTTGCTTGCATAAGCAAGGGCTTTAGCTCTGAAAATGTGTTCACATATCTTAAAAGCGGACTTTCACCATTAGGACTTTCAGAGGTTTCGCGTCTTGAAAAATATGCTCTTGTGTGGGGTGTAAGTGGTAGCGCGTGGGCAGAGGATTTCACAATGCACCCTGACGGGTTCGGTAATGTGCTTGATGAAAAGGCTGCCGAAAGACTTGAACTGTTGAATAAGTGGCGCAAACAGGCGGTTGTACCGCTTTTAAAGCTGAAAAAGGATTGTACAGACAAAAACGGTGAAGAAATCGCAGAATGTATATATAATTTCCTTGTTGAACAGCATGTTTCGGACAGACTTTTTGATCTTTATACTCAGCTTCAGCATAATGGTTTTAATGTTGAAGCGCAAAGACAATCTGTTTCATGGGATGTTCTTATGAATCTGCTCAATACTATGGCAGTTCTTTGCTCAGGGAAGGGCGTATCCCTTAAACGATGGACAGAGCTTTTTGATATTCTTGTGGAGTCAGGGGATATTGGTGAAATTCCTCAGGGACTTGATGAGGTTACTGTCGGTTCGGCTGATAGAATAAGAACCGAAAAGCTTAAGGTTGTTTTTCTTGTCGGCGTTAATAAGGATGAGTTCCCGCTTGTTAATGTAAAAAACGGTATTCTTACAGATTCAGACAGAGTATCCCTTACTTCGTTGGGGCTTGAAATCAGACCGCCGTTTGAAGACAGCGTCGAGGAAGAACGCTTTATTGCCTACTGTGCCGTAACCGCATCATCACAAAAGCTTTATCTTTCTTATAAAAATGTGGGTTCGGACGGGTCACTGCTTTTGCGTTCGGAGATTATTGAAACTGCATTGAGCTCTGTTAATGGTCTCGGTATTATCAGAACCTCAGAGGTTTCCTTGATTGATAAAATTGAAAGTACTGAAAATGCATTTACTCAGCTTGCAAAAATGTACTCTTCCAATACACCTGAAAAAACAGCTCTCCTCAAGTTTTTTTCGGGTATATCAGACTATACGCACAGATTAGCTGCACTTAATCGTGCAGCGGGTAAATCTGCATTTTCTTTTGAGGATTCTGCAAATTCAACGGCGCTTTTCGGTAAAGAATTATTCCTTTCCGCCAGTAGGGTGGAGAGCTTTTATAATTGTCCGTTTTCTTATTTTGTGCGCTTCGGATTAAAAGCAGAGCCTTTGCGTGTTGCAGAGCTTGACCCTGCGCAGGGCGGTACGGTAATTCATCTTGTTATGGAAACTGTCCTTGCCAAATATCCCAAGGCAGCTTTTATCGGTGTTCCTGATGATGAAATACGCCTGTTGGTTACAGAAACATTGCAACAATATCTTGAAGAAAGAATGGGTGGCTATTCAGGTAAATCAAAGCGATTTATGTTCCTTTTTGAGCGCCTTGTTGATATTTCAATGACAATAATTGACCGACTTAAACAGGAATTTAAGGTTGGTTCATTTTCACCAAGTGATTTTGAATTGAAAATCGGCGGAGAAGAGGTGCCTGCTTACAGACTCAGCCTTGATGATGGCAATGTAACACTTACAGGCTCAGTTGACCGTGTGGATTTAATGGAAAAAGACGGCATTAAGTATATACGTGTTATTGACTATAAAACAGGTAAAAAAGAATTCAGATTATCTGAATTATACAGCGGACTCAATATCCAGATGGTTTTATATCTTATGGCTCTTCTTAAAAACGGCAAAGAGTATTATGGTGAAGCTTTGCCTGCAGGCGTACTGTATCTGCCGTCACGTATCGGATTTTCCGAGTATCTTGATGTTCGCTCACCTGATGCGGAGTCAGTTTCCGCAAGGCGCAGGCAAAGCGGCAAATTATCGGGTATGATTCTTAACAGTCCTGTTGTATATAACGGTATGGGCGTTGATGATTTACCTGATTATTTTCCTGTGGGGTATAATAAAAAAGAAGAACTCACAGGAAATAATTTCACTTTAACAAACTTCAAAAAATTATCCCATATTATTGATGATAAAATTATTTCAATGGGCAATAATTTGCACAACGGTAACATAGCCGCCGTACCGTCAGGTAAGGATGGTGAGGGCTCAATGTGTCGCTATTGCTCGTACAAGCCTATTTGTAATCACGAGTTTGGTGATGAAGTGAACGAAGTTATTTCATTGACCCATTCAAAAGCACTTGAAAGATTGGAGGGTGACTGCGGTGAAGAATAATTGGACTAAAGCCCAGAGGGATGCTGTTGATGCACATGGTATGCAAATCCTTGTTTCTGCCGCCGCAGGCTCAGGTAAAACCTCCGTGCTTACAGAGAGGGTAAAAAATATTTTATCCGATACCGAAAATCCTTGCGGAGTATCTGAACTCTTAGTTGTTACCTTTACAAGGGCAGCTGCCGCTGAAATGCGTGACAGAATTTACTCTGCACTGCACGAAAGTGCATCTGCCGATAAAATTAATTCGGATTATCTTTTAAGGCAAATGACTCTTTTGCCAACTGCGGATATATGCACAATTGACTCATTCTGTGCAAAAATTGTCAAAGAAAATTTTGCTGCAGCAGGTGTTGGTGCTGATTTTAAGGTAATGGATGAAAAGGAAGTGTCCGAGGTAACTCGCACAGCACTTGATGCTGTTGTTAATTACCTTTACGAGGAGAACGATCAGTCATTTGTTGCCCTGAACACAATGTTTCTCAGTGAGCGGGATGATAAATTATTGGGTGAGATTATAACCACTCTTTACAACTATTCTCGTTCATATCCCAATCCGTCGTTATGGCTCGAAAATGTATGCGAAGATTTTAATGTTTCAAATGAGCCGTCAGATACCCGTTGGGGAGCGGTTATTTTCAAATACGTAGCATTATTTGCGGATTTTCACTATTCCCGTCTTATGAGATGCGTTGCTCTTATGGAGGATTCAGGTAACTTCAGCTCCGATTATCTTTTGCGCTTTACTTCAACAGCTGAAAGACTCAATATTCTTAAAAGGACAGCAGAAGACCGTAACTGGGACGGAATGGTTTCTGTTATCAGGGAGGGTGTTATCAATAAAGTACCTGCCCGTAATTATAAGGTTGATGAGTTTACAAAAAAGCTTGCACAAGATGCTTATGAGGAGCTGGAAAAGGATTTTGAGGGTCTTGTGAAGCATACATTGCCATTAACCGATGAGCACAAAACAGATTCTGCAGTTCTTTACCCCATTGTTTGTAAGCTTTGTCAGGCGGTTAATATGCTTGAAGCTGAAATGGAAAAAATAAAAGCGGAAAATAATTCCTACAGCTTTGATGATATATTGCATAAATGCATAGATTTGCTTGTTGAATTCAAGGGCGATTTATGGGTAAGAACGCCGTTAGCGGAATCCCTGCGACGAAAGTACAGGGAGATACTTATTGATGAGTATCAGGATACTAACGAGGCGCAAAACATTATTTTTGAAGCACTTTCACGTGATAAACAGAATTTGTATGTTGTAGGTGATGTTAAACAGAGTATATACCGCTTCAGGCTTGCAAGCCCAGAGCTGTTTATGTCCCTGAGACGTTCTTTGCCTGATTATGATGGCAATATACATCCCTCGCAAATTACTCTTGACTGTAACTTCAGGAGCAGGGAGGGTATTGATGAGGCAGTTAACTTTATATTTAAGTCACTTATGAGCCTTGATGTTGGTGAGGTTGATTATAATGATAAAGAAAAATTAACCTTCGGGGCAGAATGGTATTCGCCGAAAAGCACACCGGATACGGAAATTCTGTGTATCGACTGTGAAGGACTTAAAAGTAAAGAAGCAACTATAGCTGAAGCAGATTGTGTTGCAAACTATATTAAGCATATTCTTGATTCAGGAGTTAAAATAACAACCAAAACAGGGGAAAGAAGTATTGAAAGCTCCGATATTTGCGTTTTGCTCAGAAGCGTAAAGGACAAGGTGGACTATTACATCGAAGCATTGAAAAAGCTTGGGATACCTGCTTCCGCTGTTATTGATGGTGATACAAGTGAATCAAAGGAAATTCGTGTTCTTATATCATTAATAAAAACCATAAATAATCCTCTGATGGATATTTCTCTGATTGCATCAATGCTTTCGCCTGTTTTTGGCTTTACTGTTGATGAGCTTTCAAAGATAAGGCTTGTGAACCCCAAGGCGGAGCTGTTTGTTTGCTTGCAAAAGTATGCGGAAACATCAGAAAAAGCAAAAACTTTTCTTGCCAAACTGAAACTATACAGGAATGTTGCCGCATCATATCCGACAAATGAATTTGTCAAATTTGTTATTGAGGACACGGCTATTGAGGCAATTTACAGCTCCTGTGAGGGTGGAGACCGTCGTGTCAGCAATATACGCGGCTTTCAAAAGCTTGCAGACGATTTCACCGCAAACGGAAGAAACGGACTTAATGCCTTTATTCGGTATATTGATAATGCCGTTGAGAACAAAACCTTAAAAAGCGGTAATTCGACGGATGGCTGTGGTGTTCGGTTTATGTCCATACACAAAAGTAAGGGTCTTGAATTTCCGTATGTTATTGTTGCAGATTGCTCAAAGGGCTTCAATAAGCGGGACAGCTATAATTCGCTGACGCTTTCCAGAGAAACAGGTCTGGGTATGAAAATCAGAGATGATGAGAAATTCACAAAATATCATACTGTTTCTTCTGCAGCAACAGAAAAGGCAATTCTTTTCGGTAGTGCATCAGAGGAGTTGAGGGTTCTTTATGTTGCTATGACAAGGGCAAAGGAGCATCTGACCTTTATTTGCAGCGTTTCGGGAAAGCAGATTTCCAAAAGGGTCAGATTGAATAATATGCTTTCGTTTAATAAAACCGGCAAATTACATCCCTATGCTGTTTATAAGGCAAACAGTATGGCGGAATGGATATTGACCTGCTTTGCCCGTCACAAGGATTGCAGTATTGTACGCGATTTATGCGGTTTTTCTTTTGCCGATTTTGGTAAAGCCTCATTCGGCGTTGACACATCTGTTATTAATCCGGGAGAATATTCATTTTCTGAAGTAATTGATGATACTATTTGTATTTGTGATGCGGACGAGGGTTTCTTGAACTCTCTGAAGGACAAGCTCAGTTATGTCTATGAATATAATTGCGACGGAATTCTTGCCAAAAGAACTGCGTCATCGACAGAGTTGCAGGTACAAAAGCGTGAGTATTTTGCAAATTCCAAACCCGATTTTTTGAAAAAATCTTTCAGCGGTGCAGACAGAGGTACTGCTATACACAAGTTCCTTGAATTATGCGATTTCAAAAAAGCAGGGGAGAACATTGCGGCAGAAAAAACACGCCTTTATGCAGAGGGAAGGCTCAGCGAGAAGGAGCTTTCTGTGCTTGATGATGCGGTGTTGGATAAATTCTTCAAAAGCGATGTTGGTGAACGTCTTCTCGCGTCAACCGATGTAATGAAGGAATACGAGTTTTCGTTTTTGATGAAGGTTGGGGAAATGTATCCTGATGCACCCTCCAATGTTCAGGATGAAGAAATTGTTATTCAGGGTAAGGCTGACTGCGCTTTTTCAGAGGATGGTAAACTTATTCTTATAGATTATAAGAGCGATAATGTTACAGATGTTGAAGAATTCAGGCGGTGCTATAAACCGCAGATTGACATTTATTCACGTGCTATGACAGAGTGTACGGGGCTATCTGTTACTGAAAGATATCTGTATTCATTTAAACTTAATAGCTTTATTGAAGTTTAATAGAAAAATCCCTTGTTTTTTTATGTTATCTTGCACAATAAACTATTCTTCTTTTTTGTAATATTCAACAATGATTTTTTGTTATTGAGAAAATAATGATTTTTAGTTGAAAACAAAGTGTTAAGATGATATAATAAATTCTATAAATGTCGTGGAGGTGTCTCTTTTTGGCAAACGAAAATATTGAAGTCAAAGAAGAAGTTGCTGCAGAAACTGCTCAATCAGACGTTGTCTCCCGAGAATATGTTTACGAAAACCGCCGTTATGTCGGCATGAAGGAAACCATCTGGTATGTTGTTTATGATATGTGCCAGAGCTTCAACATCGACTCATTCTCGGACCGTTTTGTTACCAACATTCTTCAAATCGACCTCGACTTGCAAACATTTGTTAATGTGTTTAACGGATTTTGGGATGTTATTAACGATATCTTTACAGCCGGTATCGTTGAAAAAACACGTACTCGTTGGGGTAAATTCAAGCCGTATCTTGTTGCACTCGGTATTCCGGGTACATTGGGTACTTGCTTCTATTGGTTGATGCCTATGTTCTTTAAGGGCAAAGGCTCCAAGGATATGACCAAGTTCATTACATATTTTGTACTCGCCATTCTGCGAGAGGGTGCAGGTACGTTCCGTGCCATTTCCCGTACAGGTATGTTGGCTACGATTACGCCCCATCCGGCAGATCGTACGCGACTGATTACCGTAGCAGAGTTTTTCTCGGGACTGTTGGGTGAGAAGCTGCCTCAGCAGATTACCACAGTTTTGCTTGACCTTATCGGTAACAAGGTAATAAGCCTTTCTTACACATCAACATTTATGTTTATGGGTAACTTTACCTCTATTGTCAGCGGTGTCGCATCACTTATATTCTGTGTTATGACTCGTGAAAGGGTTATGCAGTCAATTGAAACACCAAGCGTTATGCAAGGTCTTAAATCAATTCTCAACAACAAACCCATTCTTCTTCTCACACTTTCAGAGACACTTTCCAACTTCAGCGTTGGCGGTAGCATCAATGACTACTACATCGACGTTCTGAACTTTGCTTCAATGACAATGGTTGCTGGTATTCCCGGTGCTATTATTAACCCGTTCTCATTCTCATGGGTACCGTGGTTCAGAAGAAGATTCTCCACAAAGGCTCTTTACCTTTTGGGTACAAAGTCACAGTCCCTTCTTGATATTCCTGTTTTCCTTATCGGTATGATAGGTGGTAAACACAACGGTATTTATAAAAAGGTTCTTCCCATGTTCTTTGTTATGGCTATTAAAGAAGCCATTTATATGATCTTCTGGGGTGTTCGTCGAGTAATTCCCAGCGAGATGTATAACGAGTCTATGGACTACTGTGAATGGAAGAACGGTTATCGTACTGAGGCTATGACCTCTGTTGCACGTGACTTGACAAAGAAGCTTGCAGGTATTATGAACTCTGCTCTTTCACTCCAGATTAAAAAGCTTATCGGTTACGATATAACATCATACACAAGCGGCGGTACACAGACTGATAACACAAAAATGGGTCTTTTTGCAATGGCAACTATCATTCCCACAGTTACAGGTCTTTTAGGTATTATCCCTATTCTCTTCTATGACCTTACAGGCGAAAAGAGAGAGCGTATGTATGTTGAACTCCTTCAGAGACGTGAAGAGGCATCAAAGATTGCATCCTCCGGTGATGAAGAGGCAATGAAAAAGCTTGCCGAAGAACAGACCGGCGTAAAGAAAGAGAAAGTAAAAAATAAATAATATAACGGTGCAAACCGAAAAACGGCTCACTCAAATTGAGTGAGCCGTACTTTTTTGTTTAGTGTTATTCAATAGATGTAAAGTATACATTTTCCACAGGGTTCTGACCTCTGTGATTTCGGTATTTAGCGGCACCTGATTCAAATAAGAGATATATACCCTCCGAATTGTTTGCCATTCCCTCCGCCATTGGGGGAGCAGTAAACTCTTTAATTAATGTGTCGTTACTGCACGCAAGAACATTTACTGATTTGTTGTCAATTTTTATTGTATCAACCTTTTCGTTGATGAGTATATCATCAAATATATAAATTTTTGAATCGTTTTTTCTGCCGTAGCTTGTACTAAAAACTATTTTTTGCGTTTTTGTGAACGCCATACCCTGAACCTGTTCGGGAATAGCGAGCATATAATCGGGAATATATCCGTTCGCTTCGCTGTTTGTTTTTCTTGTATCAGGTAAGCCTTCGTTTAGGAGATATCCTTCACAGTAAGCGTAGAAGGTTTCACCAGTTGAAAGAGTTGTTACTCTTGTTGCATTCTGGCGCTGTTCATTACTGCTTTCAACAAAATCACCGGTCCACAGAATATTGTTGTGTACACAAGCAAATGACCCTGCTGTATTCAGCTTGAACTTTCCCTTAAAGTGCAAAGGAGTTCCGTTCTTGGCGCTTAATAAATTAACCGAGGGTATTGTGTAACATTCTCCGCCGCTTGTAACATAAATTGTGTTCTGGGAGGAAGCAATTCCACCGGCGTGACCATAATAATTGTCACCGTTTGTTGTTTTAAGGGGATATGCACCTACAAATTTACCTGTGTTATAATCAACCGCCATAATCATAGAAGGGTATTCTCCATCCTCATAATAACCGCTAATTAAAAAGTAACCTGTTGTTTCGTCGTAACAAATACCCTGGGGGATAATTCCTTCGTTTAAACCCGGTGTAAGGAAACTCCCTGAAAAATTTTTGAAATAATCGGCATATTCTTCCAATTGTTCAATATCAGTTTCTTTAATTACAGGTGTTTGTGTTATTTTATCGGAAATATCTTTTGTTATTGTAACTTTGGTGCCGTCGCAACCACATAAAAGGGTAAAACTTAAGAAACAGCACAAAAGCTGTAAACTTCTTTTTTTCATATTTCTCTCCGGTTTATGTAAAAAAATAAACCCCTCGAACTACTGTTCAAGGGGAGTGGAGCGGATGACGAGGCTCGAACTCGCTACCTCCACCTTGGCAAGGTGGCGCTCTACCAGATGAGCTACATCCGCATATACAGGTAACATTGTTACCTGTGGTGCCTCCGGTCGGAATCGAACCAACGACACGAGGATTTTCAGTCCTCTGCTCTACCAACTGAGCTACAGAGGCATATGCATTTGTGATGCTCAAATAATATACACCAGTAAATGCTTTTTGTCAATAGTTAGTTAATAAAAAATGATTTTTTATCTTATTTTATTTATAAAACACTTGACAAATGAATACAAATTTAATATAATTCTATTCGTTGCACAGATGGGCCATTAGCTCAGTTGGTTAGAGCAACCGGCTCATAACCGGTTGGTCCGGGGTTCGAGTCCCTGATGGCCCACCATAATTTAATTTTTGATTATGCAAAAGCCAAGAGTCAATACGTTTTACGTATTGACTCTTTTTTCGTATTATTTTCTGAATAACTTAATTACATTAATTTTAAATTTCTTTGCAGTTGGCATAAGCTTAGCGTAAGCGTAATATTTCAAGGGATTACCGACTAATACATACTCACCGATAAATTCATGATAGTCAGCTGAAAAACTCTTCTTAAAGTCATAAATACCCACAAAGTTATCTTGCGGAACGAGCTTGCCTAATGAACCATCCTCCTGTAGCTCAGGAGTTTTTACAATAACATAACCCAGGTCATGGATTTTGCAGCCTCGTTTTATGCTTTCTGCCAATCTGAGGTAGTTGAGATAGTGACTGGAACGAGTGTTATTCCTTATGACATTTCTTGTTCCGCCGAAAAGACAACTTCCCATACCTGCATAGTATATAGAAAGACCGCCTGCAACACAAATTCTTCTGTCAGTAGTAAATTCGTTTGCTTCAGCCATTCGTTTTTCAAAATGCTCTGTCTGTTTATTTACGCTGTCAATTGTTTCATTAAGCTGTCTTGCCTTTTTCTCGTGGGCAGTTTCAAGCTCGCTGAGTGCCTTCTCTTTTTTATCAAGACGTTCCTTTTGGAGCTTTTCATCGATATCCTTGTCGTAATAAACCAATTTAAGGTCGCTGTTGCCCTCAAATTCACGTAACAGCTTTGCACAGTAGTCACCGTTTCTTTCAACAAAGTTATCTCTTTCGCTTGTGTCACGCATAACTGCCATAAAATCGTCCATAATACGGGGGTTTTTTGCAACATCTTCGTATGTATATGTTTCAGCAACAAGACCTCTTTGCTCACCTATGCGTATACTGTAACGAACACCCTTATCGCATTTTTTGAGAATTTTATCGGCGGTTAATTGAGTATCACCATCATATAAAGGAACAAAAAGCTGTACAGGTTGTTTGTATGTGTAGTTTTCAATTTCCGGGTTAAGCTTATAGCCCATATCTGTAAGGGTTTTGTGGAGCTGGTGACCCTCTTCCTGTTCTTCGCCATTAATTCTGATAGAGATTGACGGATCCATAATAAAGCAGGTAGCACCGTTTTTCTTCATTTCGCTCTTTATGAACGATGTGAATTCTTTGAGCAGCTCCGTATTGTGGTGGTCACAAACGGCACCTGCAGATGCATACCATATTTTACCTGCAAGGGGGAGAGAGCGCTCCATTACAAGGACGCCGAGAACTCTTTTGTCACCCTCAAAACCGCTGTAATATGTGCACTTCCAGGTTGTTTTAACATTTTGCCAGAATGAACATTGTATATATTGACCGCCGTTTTCTTTCAAAAAATCATCATATGCTTTTAAATCTGTTTCAACCTTAAAATTATACATTAATTTTACCCTCTCTCTTTTCTGTGAAAGCCTTTTTTACTTCTGTTCTTTCGTTGAAGGGGACCTTTTTGCCTTCAATTAAAATGAACTCTTCGTGTCCTTTGCCTGCAAGGATGAGAATGTCACCGCTTTGTGCCATTTTTACGGCATAGTTAATAGCTTCGCCTCTGTCAGGAATGATTATGCAATCTCCGCCTTCTTTTTTGCAGTGGTATGCAATTTCTTCGCCGATAGAGCACGGGTCTTCGAAATTAGGGTCATCACTTGTAATTATTGTAAAGTCACTCATTTTACCTGCGACTGATCCTAATTCCTGCCTGCGACACTCTGTTCTGTTACCAACGCTGCCGAAAAGGGTAATTATACGGTTGTGGTTATACGCCTTTGCAGTTTCAATAATGCTTTTTAAGCTTGCACCGTTATGAGCATAGTCAATTATAACGGTAATATCATCCGTATCCTTCAGTATTTCGCATCGGCCCTTAACAAAAACTTTCTTTAAACCCTTTGCAGAATCCTCGTCGCTGACTCCGAACAAGTCTGCAATTGCAAGTGCAACAAGAGAGTTGTGAGCATTTATTTCCCCGGGAAGAGCAACAGTAAAGCTTTTGTCGGAGTTTTTGCTGTTCAGAACAAAGTCGGTTTCAAGACTGTTGTTGTACTTTGCTTTTTTACAGCTTTTCAATACATAGTCAGCATTTTTGGAATAACCGTATGTTATTACATCGCCTGTACAGTTTTTAATAATTTCACTACTGAACAAGTCATCTGCGTTAACAATCGCTGATTTGCACATAGGGAAAAGCTGTGTTTTCCAGAAGGAGTATTCCTCGTAAGAGTCATGCTCGTTTGTTCCTATATGGTCAGGGAAAAGATTTGTAAAAACACCGCAATAAAACTCTGTACCGTCAACACGGTGATGCTTAAGACCGAGTGAGGAAACCTCCATTGCAACAGCCTTGCAACCGCCGTCTGCCATAATACGCAGCGTTTTTTGGAGCTCGTATGATTCAGGTGTTGTGTTTACCGTGGGGATAACACAGTCATCGTAGAAAGCACCGACAGTACCGATAATACCTGTTTTTATGCCACCCTGTTCAAGTACGAATTTAACTATATGGGCGGTTGTAGTTTTACCCTTTGTTCCGGTTATACCGATAACCTTAATTTCTTTTGACGGGTTGTTAAAAAAGGTGCAGCTGATTTTTGCAAGAGCACTGCGAGTGTTATCTGTAATGATAACCTGTGCATCGTCAGGTAAGTTTACCTCTCTTTCGCAAAGAAAGACTCTTGAACCTTTATCGTATGCCGATTGTATATAGTTGTGACCGTCTGTACTTGCACCGACAAGGCAAACAAACAGAATACCGTCGCCGCACTTACGTGAATCGTATGCAATATCCGTTATTTCGCAGTCGGCGAAATTATTGCACGTGTAGTTCAAATCTTTTAAAATTCCGGATAATTTCATTTTTCTGTCTCCTGAATTACGCATAAAGAATTTTAAGTTTATTGTATATACGCGATATATACCAGTTTCTGCATAAAAAATATTATACCATAGTATATCTTTTTTTACCATATCATTTTCAAAAAATAATTAAAATGTAATATAGACAAATTTTGTTTAATTATTATTAATTTATTGAATTAAAATCGATGGTTTGGTATACTTATATTCATAAACAACAGGGGAGTGTTTTTATGAGAAAAATAATTTCTGTTTTGTTAACTTTGTTAATTATTGTATCGGGTTTCAGTTTTTTATCAATCGGCACTTTTGCACTAAACAGTACGGATTTTGAACTGTATGTTTCGCCTGACGGGGCGTATGATGGTGCCGGTACTGTTTTGTCACCGATTTCTCTTGTTGGTGCCAAGGATAAGCTAAAGTCAATGAAATCGACGGTTGATAAAGACTTTACTGCCACAGTTTATCTTATGGGCGGTTCTTATTACCTTAATGAGCCTCTGAAGTTTACTTCTGATGATATGTCCGGTGTTACATACAAGGCATATAATAATCAAAGGGTGGAGCTGACAGGTGCAACCCAGATTACAGGCTTTAGTGAAAGCACGGTAAACGGCGTAAAGGTTTTTACCAAAAAAATTGATGAAACTGTAAATATTCAGCGTTTTAAATCACTCTTCAGTGATTCACATCAGCTTTCAGTTCCCCGTTTTCCGGAGGAAGGTTATTTCACGGTAAAAGCCACAGCTCCCGAGGATGACTTGTGGACTGAGGAAACAAAGCCGTGGGTTTTCACTCTGGGTCAACGATCTTTTTATGGTGATACCTCAGATTTAAGTTTTGAATTCCACAATCCTCAGGATGTCAATATTCGCATTCTTCATTTCTGGCACGATGAACTTGCTTTTATTAAAAGCTTTGATAAAGCAAGCGGCAAAATAACTATGTCAAGACCTTCAACTATGCTTATCCAGGATTTTGACAGATATTACTTTGAGAATGTTTTTGAGGCACTTAACGAGCCGGGCGAATGGTACCTTGACTCTGTCAGCAGTATGCTTTACTACGTACCTTTTGAGGGTGAGGATGCAAATACACTTACTCTCTATGGTTCGGGCGTTGAGCAGCTTATCAATATAAACGGAGTTGACGGTATTTCGTTTGAGAATATTGCCTTTACCCGTACCGATTGGGAGCTTCCCTCAAATGACGCAAAAATTTCGAGGGAGGATTGGAGAATTCAAAATGATATTGACTTCCCGCAGGCGGCTATTGGTGTTAAAGGCGTTGTAACAGTCAGCTATGCAGAGAATATTCATATTAAAAACTGTGAGTTTATTGATTTAGGTGCAACTGCTCTTAAGTTTACGGATGGTGTAAAAAACTCTTCTGTTGAAAACTCATATTTTGAAAACATTGCCGCAACTGCTATATATGCAGGCGGTATGAATTGCTTGCCTGATGAGCCGGATTATACATCAAATATTACCATCAAAAATAACGAGATATATAAATACGGCAGAAAATTCTATTGTGCTATAGGTATCCACATTACATACTGTGATACTGCGCAGGTTGTGAATAATGAAATTCACGATGGCTATTATACCGGCATTTCTTGCGGATGGGTATGGGGCTATGCCTACCACGTTACTAAAAATATCAATATCAGTCGTAACCTGATTTATAACATCGGTCAGGGTTGGCTTTCGGATATGGGCGGTATTTATATGCTTGGTAAGCAACCCGGCACTGTTCTTTCTGAAAATGTTATACATAATGTTGCAGCCGACCCGGGCGAAGGCGGATATGGCGGTTGGGGTATTTATCTTGATGAGGGCTCATCCTTTATGAATGTTGAAAAGAACCTTGTATATGCTTGTGGCAGTCAGGGTCTTAATATCCATTACGGCGAAGGAAATGTTATCAGAAATAACATTTCTGCACTAAGTGCCGAGGGTCAGGTTAACCCCGGTGTTGAGAAAGAGGAAAGCCACGCCACCGCAGTTTATTACAATAATATTTTCCTTACATCTGATAAAATTCCTGTTTATATAAATATGCTTCGTCCATCGCATTTTTATGATAACAGTAATGTTATGTGGAGCATAACTGAGGGTGATGAATTATACTTTGATACAGGTGACAGAGCCCTTACGCTTAGTATGGCAAAATCCGATGGCTTTATAAATTATCCCATAATTGCTGACCCGGGCTTTAAGGATGCGCAAAACTTTGATTTTACCCTTACAGAGGATAGTCCTGCTGTTGCAACAAATTTTGAAATCTGGGATTATTCTGTAGCGGGTACAATAAAAGATTCCGTAATCGGACTTTCAATGGAGGGCGGAAAAACCCCTTATAACGCAGAAGCAAAATCTCAACCTGTGGATGAACAGGAATATGATACAGTTACATATTATCTTCCGTATGCTGTTTTAATATTACCTGTTTTATTGCTTTTTGCTTGGGTAATTTTAAATATCAAAAATCCCGATAGAGCAAATGCTGTATCACTTTTGTGTGCTTTGTTTTCAGTTGTTCTTTTCCCTGTAATTATGTACACTTATCTTGAATGGATACAGTTGCCGTATTTCCTTTCAATATTTGTATTGGGCGGACTAAGTGCTGCTGTTATGTATCTTATCAAAGATAAAAAGGGTAAGCCAAAGAAGAGTAAAATTATATCTGCCGTTGTTACATTTGTGCTTTCATCAGGTCTTACGCTGGGTATTGCAGGCATAATGAATATGCTTTTGTCAGCAGGCACACCACCCGTAATTGCAATTGCACTTACCTGTATGGCTGTGTTTATGCTTGTTGAGCTTGTATTGATGTCAAAAGTGAAAAAGAATGTGTAAAAAATAAGGTCTGCAATTTGCAGACCTTATTTTCAGTTAAGCTTCAAAACAGCGTTATGGTCATCAATACCATAGTTACCGGCGCTATGCTTTAATATTTCAAACATATCAGCAGGGTTACCGTCGCGGTCTTTTACCTTGATTTTTTTTAGTATAAAACCAAGTCGTTTTAAAACGCCGAGTAAAGCATCTCCCTCGGCTGTGCCCTCGGTAAAGGGCTGGTTTCCTGCAAAAAGATTCTGAACAAGCTGTACAGCAAAATCCTTGACAAGCATTTTCTTGATGGATTTATCACATTTAACCCACATCAGCCTGCAGATTGTACCAACCTTAAGAGTATCAAACCTTTTGCCGATAAATCTGAAAACAGGCTCAAGACTTTTTTTGTCACCTATACCGAGCTTATGTATCATTCTGTCAGGATGATATTTCATATCATCAAGCATATTCAGTATCATACTGTCAAATAAATCGGAAAGGTATTTTTTGCAGGTTCTTCCGTTTGTATCCCACTCAAAGTCGGGGATAGGCTCACTTTTGATATCAACAGTTGATGTATCTTCAATTGATACAAATCTCATATATGCAGGGCAACCGATAGCCGAGCCTGTGCAAACGTCGTAAATTTTATTACCTTTTTCTGTGATTTTTTCATTAATTGCCTGGTTGTGCATATGACCTGTAAATACCAGGTGTACCCCTTCATCAGCAAGCATTGTTGTGATTGCTGTGCCGTTTTTTTGTACAGCAGAGCCAATAAGAGAGAATATAGGTTGACCGGGTAAAAGAGGATAGTGGTTCATGGCAAACATCATCTGACCGTCTTCACGGGCTTTTTTTGTTTGTTCTTTAATCCACTCAAGCTGTTCTTCGTCGTAAGTTTCTCTGCATTCATCGGTACCGTCATTGTTAAGCGCCAATAATCTGATGCCATCAGTCAACTGTGCAACGTAGGATAAATGCTTTTTATCTACTGCAATTGCATCTTTAAAGCCGAATTCATAGTAAAGGTCAAATAATTCCTCTCGGCTCGTGGGCTCGACAGGGTGAATACCGTTGTTATCATAACCTTTACAATTATCGTTAAAATCATGTCCTGCAGTAATTACGTATACCTTTTTTCCATTGTTTTGTAATTCTTTCAGCAGTTTAATAAAGCCTATGTGACTTTCCTTTTCTCCGTTAAAGGAAAGGTCACCTGCAATCAGAACAGTATCAGTTTTATCGGTTTTATTAAGGTAGTTGAATATAGCGTTGTTTATTGCTTCCGTTTCAGCAAAGCACTTCTGCTCAAAACGCATAAACTCATCATATTCTTTTCCGTATGCTCCCAGAGAGTTTTTGAAAAAATGTGTATCGGTTATAAGATAAAAATTAAATAGGCTCATTTTATGACCGCCTTTCATCATACAGTCTATCATAGTTGTTGAAAATCTTCAACAAAAAACAAGAAAAATAGATTATATTATTGTTTTTAGTTTATAAAATATTGTGTTTTTTTGTAGTATGTGGTATATTGAATAAGTATTAATTATTCTATAATGTAATGGGGTATGTTTGTGAATTACAAAAAAGATTTAGTTGAAAATATCCTTCCTTTCTGGCTAAAGACTGCCATTGACTATGAAAATGGCGGAATTTATACCTGCCTTGACCGTGAGGGTAATATCTATGGTACAGACAAGAGTGTGTGGTTTCAGGGCAGGGCACTGTGGGTTTTCTCAAAAGCATATAATGTGATTGATAAAAACCCCGAATACCTTAAGGCTGCCAAGACTATTTATAGCTTTTTACCCAAATGCACAGATACTGACGGAAGAATGTTTTTTACTGTAACTTCAGATGGCAGAGAGCTTCAGAAAAGACGCTACTATTTTTCTGAAACATTTGCTGCTATCGGTTGTGCTGAGCTATACAAGGCAACAGGGGACAAAGCAGTTCTTGATTCTGCAGAAATGTATTTTAATGTAGCCTATGAATGCTTTACAGGTGTTCGCAAAAATCAGCCTAAAATTAATCCTGATAATATAGATGCCAAGGCACTTTCTCCCGTAATGATTATGCTTGCAACTGCACAGGTGATGCGTAGTATAGATGGTCTCTGGGATAAATATAACAAGATTTGTTCTGAATGTCTTGATGAAATTCTTAACGGCGGTTATCTTACCGAGCGCGCTCTTCTTGAAAGTGTGACTAAAAAAGGTGACTTTATCGACAGTCCTAATGGCAGAATAGTGAACCCCGGTCACTCACTTGAGGCTGCCTGGTTTATTATGGCAGAGGGTATTGTTACAGGTAATGAAAAGGCAATTGAAATTGCAAAGCATATTGTTGATATTACATACCCCTTGGGTTGGGATAAAAATCATGGTGGAATTATTGCTTTCACAGACCTTGAGGGTAAGCCTCCGGTACAGCTGGAGTGGGATATGAAGCTGTGGTGGCCGCAGTGCGAGGCTATGATTGCAACACGTCTTGCCTATCTTTATTTTAATGATGAAAAATATAATGACCTTTACCTTGAGTTAAAAGAATATTGTGAAAAATACTTTGTTGACAGCGAATGTGGTGAATGGTACGGCTATCTTCACTATGACAACACTGTTTCAAATACACTTAAGGGTAATATCTTTAAGGGTCCGTTCCATATTCCACGCCTTTATATCATTATGGCATCAATGGATGAAACAAATGGTATTACAGAATATATGAAGTGATGAATTACATAGTATATAATAATGATGCGGATTTTGCCTCTGCACCATATAATGAAATGAACTCATATCATTGGGAGAGTGATCCGCCCTACAGACCATGTACATTATGCAAATTAGGTCTTGTTGGTGATACTCTTACAGCAATGTTAAAATGCTATGAGAGTAGCCCGAAGGCAGTTTACTCAAAACGCGATGACCCTATTTATCTTGATAGCTGTCTTGAGTTTTTTGTTGCAGCTGTTGAGGGAAGGGCGGAATATATAAATGTTGAGTGTAACGCTAATGGTGTGTTTCTGTGTGAGTTCGGTGACGGTAAATATAACAGGCGCTTAAGCGCTGATTTAACATCACTTTCACCTATAGTTGAATCATTTAAGGGTGAAGATGTTAATGGAGCGTTTTGGGGCGTTAAAATACAATTGACAAAGGAATATCTTTGCAGTGTATATAGTTGCAATGATTTTGAATTTGGCAGTATAAAAGCCAATTTCTATAAATGCGGTGACGACTGTGATATTCAGCATTATATTGCATTTTCGCCGGTTACTACATTGCCGCCGGGCTTTCATAATCCCGAATGTTTTGTTTGTTTTAAAAGGAGTATATAAAAAATGAGTAAAGTTGAATTTAATGTTGAAGATATTATTGCGGCTTTTCCCGAATATGGTGAGGTTGTTGGTTATAAACCTATAACTGCCGGGCATATAAATGATACATATATAGTTGAATATAAGCTTGCTGACGGCAGTATAGCACAGTACCTCTTACAGCGCATAAATACCGTTGTGTTTAAAAAGCCTATTGAGGTTATGGAGAATGTGGTGGGTGTTACTGCACATCTTCGTAAAAAAATCATCGAAAACGGTGGTGACCCCACTCGCGAAACTCTTACTGTTTACCCTGCGAAGGATGGCAAAAATTATTATTCATCTGAAAAAGAAGGGTTTTGGAGAATGTACAATTTTGTAGGTGATACATTCTCAATAAATGAATTGACAAACCCTGAGGATTTCAAAAATGCTGCATTGAGCTTCGGTAACTTCCAGAATTTGCTCGCTGATTATCCTATTGAAACTTTATATGAAACAATTGAGAATTTCCACTATACTCCTGCCAGATTTGAAAATTTAAAGAAATCTGTTGAAAAGAATGCATCCGGCAGAAAGGACCAGGCGTTACCTGAAATAGAGTTTGCGTTTGCTCGTGAAAAAGATTGCTCTGTAATTACAGATCTTATTGCTGCAGGTGAAATGCCCGTAAGAGTTACTCATAACGATACAAAGCTTAACAATGTTTTGTTTGATAACACAACAAAAAAAGGTCTTTGCGTTGTTGATCTTGATACCGTTATGCCCGGTTCTGCTCTTTATGATTTTGGCGACAGTATTCGTTTTGGTGCTAATACAGCAGCTGAGGATGAAACAGATCTTTCAAAGGTTACTCTCAGCCTTGAGTATTTCAAGGCTTATGTTGACGGTTATCTTGAATCAGCAGGGGAAAGCCTTACTGATAATGAAATTAAATACCTTGCTTTTTCGGCAAAGCTCCTTACATTTGAGTGTGGTATCAGGTTTCTTGCAGATTTCCTTGACGGAGACGTATATTTCAAAACAGAGTACCCCGAGCATAACCTTGTAAGAGCTCGCACACAATTTAAACTTGTGGCTGATATAGAGGCCAAATATGATGCTATGATGAGCATTGTTGAAGAGTCTGCAAAAGCCATTTTAAAAAACAGAAAAATTTTTTAAAAAAGTTTAAAAAAAGTGTTGACAAATTAAATTGAATAGTGTATAGTATCTATCGTTGTCGGTAACAAACACGCCCCGACAACGAGCGCATGGGAGCATAGCTCAGCTGGGAGAGCATCTGCCTTACAAGCAGAGGGTCATAGGTTCGAGCCCTATTGTTCCCACCAAGAGGTGGCCCGGTAGTTCAGTTGGTTAGAACGCTAGCCTGTCACGCTAGA